>NZ_CAKJTO010000008.1:20618-68842 GCF_917627405.1 Protofrankia sp. Cj5 | reverse complement strand
TGCCTCGGGGTCGATCTGTGCTGTCGACAGCGGCTCACCGAGCAGGCGCAGCATCAGCTGTTGCGCGGTCGGCCGGGCCGACGGAGCCTTGAGCATCGCGTTCGCGACGATCTCGCGCAGCGGGCTGTCCAGCCCGTCCAGGTTCGGATCCTCGTTCACCGCGCGGAAGAGCAGCGCCTGCGCGCTGCCCTCGCCGAACGGGTAACGGCCGGTTGCCGCAAACGTGATGAGCCCGCCCCAGGCGAAGATATCCACCGCTGGGGTGACCGGATCGCCCTGAATCTGTTCGGGCGCCATGAACGCGGGGGTGCCGAGCTGCTGGAGGTCCCCGGTGAGGTTGCTGGCGGAGTCCAGCGCGCGGGCGATCCCGAAGTCGATGACCCGGGGACCGAAGGGGGAGAGCACCACGTTGGACGGTTTGAGATCTCGGTGCACGATGCCGGCGCTGTGGATCGCGGTCAGCGCCGCGGCAACGCCGACCGCGAGTTGTTCAAGATTTGCCGCCAGCAGTGGGCCGCTTTCGGAGACGAACTTCGCCAGCGTCCGGCCTTCGATGAACTCGGTGACAAGATACGGCTGCTCGGCGTCGGGCGCCGCGTCGAGCACCTCGGCGGTGCACACCCGGGCCACCCGGCGGGCCGTTTCCGCCTCCAGCCGGAAACGCAGCCGGAACTCATCGTCATCGGCCACGTCGGTACGGATCACCTTGATGGCGACCAGCCGGCCGTTTCCGGTACGCCCGAGGTAGACGGTGCCCATCCCGCCCTGGCCGAGCCTGCCAAGCAGGGTGTAGGAGCCAAGCTGGCTGGGGTCACCCGGGCCCAGCGGGAGAGCCTGCGCGTTCACGGCCGCATCCGGCGCTGCCATTGTTGAACCAACCTCCAGACCGCGTGTTACCTGTGACGCCCTGTCAGATCGGCCCGACCAGCCTAAAGGTACTCCCGTGGTCGTCTCGCTGACTCCCGGCTTTTCTGGTTGAGCGGGCATGACATGCTCATCCCGGCTGCGGTGCCGCGGAGAAGCCGAGTTCCACACACGGGAAGGCTGGGGGATGACAGGGGCGCGACGATTGGTTCCGGTGACCGTCTGTGCGTATGCCGCTGTGATCGCCGTGATTCTCGGGGTGCTGGTGGGCTGCGGTGGTTCGGTTCCGCCCAGGGCAGCCGGGGCATCGGTTCTTCCCGGCACGCCGGTCTGGGGATTCGTCCGGTCGGACGAGGCCGCGTCGCCGTTCGGGGCCGCGCGGACGCCCGCGCCCTTCGTGCAGGCTGGAAGCTGGCAGTCGGCCACAGGCGCCGCCGGCACGGCCACCGCCGCTGCGTCGGCGACAGTGGTCCGGCGGGGCACCGGTCGTTACAAAGTGATCTTTCCTGGCATCGGCGTGCCCGGCGGGCATGGCGTCGCGCTGGCATCCGCGGTCGGTGACCAGCCGGTGAGCTGCCACACCGAAGGGTGGGCGCCGTCGGGTCCCGCCGAGGAGGTGACCCTGGCCTGCCGGTCACCGACCGGGGACTACACCGACTCGCGGTTCACCGCGCTGTTCACGTTCGCACCGGCGTCCTACCGGGCGTCATCGACCTTTCCTGACCCGTACTTCCGCGGGCAGGCGGTGAGCCCGGCTCCCACCGGGGGGCCTGCTTCGCTGCCACCGCCCTACACTTACTTCCGGGATGACGAGCCGGGGCAGGACGTTACCCGGGCGGGCGACTACTACGACGCCGCCGGTTCGGCCACCCCCTTCGAGATCCACCGGATCGGTGTCGGGCACTACTCGATCGACCTGGTCGGGCCGGCCTACTCCGGCCGGGAGGGAAACAACCTCCAGGTCAATGCGATCGGCTCCACACCGGCCGGTTGCAACCCACTCGGCCGGGACGAGAAGACCGACCGGCAGACCATCTTCGTGGGGTGCGCCATCGGGCAGACCTGGACGGACACGCCGTTCGTGCTCGTCTACACCAACCAGCATGCGCTGATCGGGGCGGACACCGTGCTATTCGGGCACGCCTTTTCCGGCCAGGAGGCCGAGGACACCGGGAGGATCATCCAGCCGCCCCTGGGCATGACAGTAGACGCGTGGGACAGGTATACCGCCAACAGCGCCGGAAAAGTGAACACCGTCCGTCACATCTCGGCGGGCGCGTACGAGGTGACCTTCCCGGCGGCTGGGCGCGCTCCCGACAACGTCGAGGTCATCCCTTATGGTGAGCCGACCCACCGGTGCGCGATCGGCGGATGGAGTTCACCGCGTGGCAGCGCGGCTGGCGACGTGACGGTCTCCGTCTTCTGCGCGGACCCCGCCGGTGCCCGTTCCGATACTCAGTTCAGCCTCGCGTATCTCAGCGCCGCGCTCCTGGCGGCGTGACCGCTGTCCCGGGCGTGACCGCTGTCCCGCGTGACCGTTGCCAGCGGCGATCTGCTCGGCACTACGGCGCGGCGCGGACAGTTCCCCCCGTGAGCTGCCCGGCCGACGGACCCGCAGGTCGGATAGAACCAGATGCCGGGCTGACATACATCGTTTTTTGCTGGGATTGGGGTGCCCGCTCGCACGATTTTCCGGCTGCCTGATCCGGCCGTGTCCCGCCGGACAGGTGATGGACCGTCGATTTCGCTCCCCCGTGATGCGACAGCCCAGAACCCGGTACTGTGGTGAGGTGCCGGCCGTGACATGGCCCCCGGGCTCACCCCAATGTCGCTGCGAGCGACCACGCGCCGAGAGGCGACCTGCGCGGCCGGCACCTTCGCTTAGTGCGTTCATTCGAACCGCAGGATGTCGTCGACCGATCGGCGCGGTGTCGCCTTCAGCGTCTCGGCGTCCGGCAGCGGGTAACCTACCCTGATGATCATTTGGATGTGCCCGAGGCCACCGATCGAGTGCCGCAGCAGCTCCCGGGTCGACTCGAGGTCGACAGCCTGGCCCAGCGGCGACGTGGCGATACCGCGCGCGGTCGCGGTCAGCAGCACCCGTTCCATCGCCTGGCCGGCTCGCAGCCGATCGGCTGGGGTATCGCTGTCGGTACCGATCAGGAGCACCATCGGGCGTTCCACACCGGTCTGTCGCAGCTGTAGGCCGGCTTCGCCGACCACGTTGAAGTCCCGCACCGTGAATTCGGACTGCCGTGGCTGAGCTGAGCTGATCACCACATCACGGGGTATGCCGTCGACCGCATCCGTGCTGGTCCGGCTCCAGGACTCCAGTTCCGCGCGGTAGGCCGGGTCGTGGTTCTCCAGCCAGTCGGCGCGGGCGATCAGCACACTTGTGTCGATGCGCAGGTCCGCGTCGTCCAGGGACACCAGCCACCCCGCCTCCGCCTCGGCCGCGAGCCGCAGCGCCCGCAGGGCGTCCGGTTCCAGCGGGCGCGGGTCGAAGGGCCTGCGGTCGGTGCGCCGATGGCGGGTTGCCGCGAGCAGCGTGGCGTTGTCGGGATCAGCGGGCTGGGTGGCCGCGGCGGGCCTGATGGCGATGGTGGCCAACGGCCCGCCGTCAAGTTCGTCACGCGCATCCGGAAAGATCGTCACCGTGGGGATGAGCCCGGCGGCCCGGATGGCGAGGCGGGCGTGCAGGAGTGCCGCGCCGCAGCTCAGCAGGAGCTGACGACCGTCAGGGTCGGCGATGGTGAGCCGCCGCGAGGTGTCGGCGAGGAGGTCAAGGCCGGTGCTGCCCACTCGCCACCGCCACGGCTGGGTGTTGTGGATCGACGGGGCCAGCCCCGCTGTCTCGACGACCGTGCGGGCGAGGTCCGCGGGTAGAGTGCCGGTGCTAGTCACACACATGACGGTAGGCCCTTCGGTCTGTCATGTCCTGTTGCCGGTCATCCATGGTCGCTAAGGCCTCGTCGGCAGGTATCGTCGGTTCGGTGGAGCCTGTCCGCGTATTCGTTCTCGATGACCACGAGATCGTCCGGCGCGGGATGCGCGAGCTACTGGAAAGCCAGGGCGACATCAAAGTCGTGGGGGAGGCCGGCCTTGTGGCCGAAGCCCTACGGCGCATCCCGGCGCTACGTCCTGACGTCGCCATACTCGACGCCCGCCTGCCTGACGGCAGCGGCATCGATGTGTGCCGCGACATCCGTTCCGGTACACCGGAGGTCCCTTGCCTGATCCTGACATCCCATGACGATGATGAGGCTCTCTTTGCCGCGATCATGGCCGGAGCTGCGGGCTATGTGCTCAAGCAGATCAGAGGGACTGATCTTGTCGGCGCGGTCCGGACCGTGGCATCCGGCCAGTCCATGCTCGACCCGGCGGTCACCCAGCGGGTGCTGACCCGGTTGCGCGACGGCGCGCCCGAAGACCGCCTGCTGTCCGCCCTCAGCGAGCGGGAGCGCCAGATCCTCGCCCTGATCGCCGAGGGGCTGACCAACCGCCAGATCGCCAGCCGGATTCATCTCGCTGAGAAAACTGTCAAGAACAACGTGTCATCCATTCTGGAAAAACTTGGCCTGACCAGCAGGACGCAAGCGGCGGTGTTTGCCACCAAGCTTTCCGGCTGACGGCCCTTTCGGCTGGCTGGCCCGCGCGGGCGGGACTTTCGGTCCCGCGGTCTACCCGAATCGCTCTCGTTCGCGTCGCCGGGCGCTGCGAGCGTGAACGGTGTGGAGACGACATCCGATATCGTGGTGGGAATCGATGCGTCCGTGGATGCCGAGTTGGCGTTGCGCTGGTCCTTGGTGCACGCGGCGTTGATCGGGGTTCGGATACGAGCGGTGCTCGCCTGGGGCCCGGGCGGGCGGCCACGTGTTGTGGACGACATTTCACCGTCGATCGGCGTCGATGATCTCGAACGTGCGGCAATGCAGGTGCTGCACGACGCGGTCCGTCGGACGCATCCCTGTGACCTCGGTGTCGATGTCGTTGAAAGGACGGTTTACGACGCGCCCTCGGACGCTCTCGTCGAGGAGTCCCGGGACGCGTTGATGCTCGTCGTCGGCGCACGCGGGCTTGCCCGGATGCGCCGGATGTTCGTCGGTTCGGTCAGTGCGCGATGTGTCCAGGAAGCTCCCGTTCCGGTGGTGGTCGTACGCGGGCCGGCGCTGTCCCAGCCGGACCGCCGGCCGATCGTCGTCGGTGTGGACGGCTCACGGCCATCTCTGGCGGCGCTGCGCTGGGCCGCGGTCGAGGCAAGGCTGCGCCATGTTCCGTTGCGGGTTTCGCACTGCTGGCAGCCGCAGCCGCCGCCCAACGCCGCCGGGCTCCCCGTGTTCGACGAGGCGGAGCTGGAAAAAGCCGCTGGCATCACTCTTGACACAGCTATTGAACAAGGACTTCCACGCGATACCGAAACTGCCGTCGAGGCGACGCTGATAGCCGCCGCGGCGGCGCACGGCCTGATCGTGGCTGCCCACGCTGCCCAGCTGCTGGTGGTGGGGGCCCGTGGCCATGGCGGGTTCGGTGGCCTGCTGCTCGGTTCGGTCGGCCACCAGGTTATGACGCATGCTCCGTGCCCGGTCGCTGTCATCCGGTAACGGCCAGAGGCTGCGTGACGATGTTTTTCCGCACCGTCGGCGGCCCGCGCCCCGGCTGGCACAGCGGCCGCCGGCGACGCGCTGATGCTTTCCGCGCCGCCGGCGGCCCAGGCCCCCGGACTACTGGAAGGGAACGCAGATGAGCCAGGAAGAAGTAGGCCAGGAATACGCGGGATGGCAACGGATATGAGCCACGAAACGATAGCGCGCTGGCAGTTTGCGATCACTACGGTCTATCATTTTCTGTTCGTCCCGCTGACAATTGGGCTGTCGCTGCTGGTCGCGGTGATGCAGACGGTGTGGAATCGGACCGGCAACGTCGAATGGCTGCGCCTGACCCGTTTCTGGGGCAAGTTGATGCTCATCAACTTCGCGATGGGGATCGTCACGGGAATCGTCCAGGAGTTCCAGTTCGGGATGAACTGGTCGGACTACTCGCGTTTCGTCGGAGATGTCTTCGGCGCGCCGCTGGCCATGGAAGCGCTGATCGCGTTCTTCCTGGAGTCCACCTTCCTCGGCCTGTGGATCTTCGGCTGGGACCGGTTGCCCAGGAACGTGCACCTCGCCACCATCTGGCTGGCGTCGCTGGGCACGGTCATCAGCGCCTACTTCATCCTGGCGGCCAACTCGTGGATGCAGCACCCGGTCGGCTACCGGATCAACCCCGATACCGGGCACGCGGAACTCACCTCGATCTGGCAGGTGCTCACAAACCCGACCCAGCTGGTCACCTTCCCGCATGTGTTGGCGGCCTCGCTGCTGACGGGCGGAGCCGTGATCGTCGGGCTGTCCTGCTGGCACCTGCGGCGGGGACAACAGGTGGAGCTGCATGGGCGGGCCGTGCGCCTGGGCCTGGTCGTCTGTGCCGTGGCATCGGTGGGGGTCATGGCGTCCGGGCACTTCCAGGGGCAGGTCATGACCCGCCAGCAGCCGATGAAGATGGCCTCCGCCGAGGCGTTGTGGGAAACCGAGCGGGGCGCCGGCCTTTCCCTGTTCGCCTACGGTGACGTGTCCCACGGCGAGAACAAGATCGATATAAAGGTTCCGCGCCTGTTGTCGTTCATGGCCACCAACAGCTTTTCCGGGACGGTGCGGGGAGTCAACGATGTGCAGGCCGCCGAGGCCGCTCAGTACGGACCGGGCGACTACACCCCGGTGATGGGCATCACCTTCTGGAACTTCCGGGCCATGATGGGGCTCGGCGCCGTCTACTTCGGCCTCGCCATGCTCGGGCTGTTCCGGATGCGCGGTGGCCACCTGCCCGGCGGGCGTTATCTCCTGCCGGCGTTCGTGTGGGCGTCGGCCCTGCCGTACCTGGCGAACACCGCTGGCTGGATCTTCACCGAGATGGGGCGCCAGCCGTGGGCCGTTTTCGGTCTGTTGCGCACATCCGACGCGGTGTCACCGGGGGTCTCCACGACAGCGGTGATCGCTACCCTGGCCGGCTTCACGGTCATCTACGGAACGCTGGCCGCGGTCGCACTGCGGCTGTTCCTGCACCATGGCCGGCACGAGATACCGGCGCTGAGCCCGAACGTGACCGTTGGTGGCCGATCACAGCCGGGTGGGGCGCTGCCGTCGCTCGCCTACTGACATCCCGGTACCGCAGACCTGTTGCCTTCAGGGCGCGTGACCACAGCGATGATCGCGTGCCCGTGGGCTGGCTAGGAGTAGGGCGATGCTTGAGGAGTTCTGGTTCGTACTGGTAGCCGTTCTGTGGGTCGGCTTCTTCGTGCTGGAGGGCTTCGACTTCGGTGTGGCCGCGTTGCTGCCGGTGATCGGCGGAAATGACGAGACCGACCGGCGAGCGGTGCTCGGCACCATCGGCCCGGTGTGGGACGCCAACGAGGTCTGGCTGCTCACCGCGGGCGGGGCGATGTTCGCGGCGTTCCCGGAGTGGTACGCGAGCCTGTTCAGCGGCATGTACCTTGCGCTGTTCCTCGTCCTGTTCTCGTTGATCATCCGGGGGGTTTCGCTGGAGTACCGCGGCAAGGCCAGCAGCGCGGCGGGGCGGGCCTGGTGCGACCGGGGGATCGTGATCGGGGGAGCGCTGCCGGCGCTGCTGTTCGGGGTCGCTTTCGCCAACATGGTGCGCGGTCTGGAGATGACCCCGGAACATGACGTGACGGGTGGCTTTCTCGCCCTGCTGAACCCCTACGCCCTGCTTGGCGGGGTGACGATGTTGTTGCTGTGCGTTCTGCACGGCGCGGTGTTCCTGACGCTCAAGACCCGTGGCGCGGTACGCAGCCGCGCCCGTAACGTCACCCGGAGCCTGGCCGCACCGACGTTGGTCGCCTTCGCCGCCTTTGTTGTCTGGACGGTCGCCGTCCGGGGCGGCATCGCCGGGGCGGCGGTCGGGGCCGCGGCTCTGCTCGCGCTGGGTTTCGCCGTCCTGGCCTGGTTCGGCGAACGGGACGGCCTTGCGTTCGCCGGTACCGCCGGTGCGATGGCCCTGCTGGTGGCGAGCTGGTTCGCCGCGCTCTACCCGGATGTCCTGCCGGCCCGCGGCATGCCCGACAACAGCCTGACCATCAACGCCGCGGCGTCCGGGCACTACACACTCACCGTCATGACATGGGTGGCCGTGCTGTTCACGCCGGTAGTCCTTGGTTACCAGGCGTGGTCGTACTGGATCTTCCGGCGGCGGCTGGTCGGAGCGGATCTGGCGGATCTGGCTGGATCCCATGAGACCGGTTGATCCACGGTTGCTTCGTACCGTACCGGCGCTGCGTCTCTACCTGGTGCGGTTCGGGGTACTGGCGGTCGCCTCGGCCGTCCTGGTGGTGATCCAGGCGACGGTGTTGGCTGATCTTGTGCTCGCGGGCCAGGAACCGCCGGCTGGCCGGGGCGGCGGTGCCGGTCCCAGTTCTGGTTTTGGTGCCGGTGCCAGAGCCGCGGCCGCGGCTCTCATCGCGGTCGTGGCCGCCCGGACGGTGCTGCTCTGGGTGTCTGAGCGGACCGCGCAGCGGACCGCCCCCGCGGTGTCAGCGGAGCTGCGTGCCGCCATGCTCGGGGCGGTCGTCGAACAGCTCGCCGTCGAACAGCCGGCCGTCGAACAGCCGGCCCGCGGTCATCGCGGCGGCGAGCGGGACCGGGACGGCGGATCAGGGGCGCTCGCGGTCATCGCGGGCGCCGGCCTCGACGGTATGGAGGCCTATCTCACCCGCTTTCTACCGGCCCTGGTGATGGTGGTGGTTGTCCCGCCGTTCGTGCTGATCCGGATCGCCGGTGCGGATCTCACCTCCGCGGTCATGCTCGCTGTCGCCCTGCCGCTGGTCCCGGCCTTCATGGTCCTGGTGGGGCTTGCCACCCGGAGCAGAACCGACCAGCAGTGGGCGGTGCTCGGGCGGCTGTCCGGGCATTTTCTCGACGTGGTCGAGGGACTGGCGACGCTGAAGATCTTCAATCGGGCGAAAGCCCAGGTGGAGGTGATCCGCCGGATCACCGATGCCTACCGGGAACAGACCATGGTGGCGCTGCGCTGGGCGTTCCTGTCCTCGTTCGTACTGGAGCTGCTGGCGACCCTGTCGGTGGCGCTGGTCGCGGTGTCCGTCGGCCTGCGGTTGGTGTCGGGTTCGCTGGACCTGCGTACCGGGCTGCTCGCGCTGCTGCTCGCCCCGGAAGTCTACCTGCCGCTGCGGCAGGTGGGGATGCAGTATCATGCGACCGTTTCCGGCCTGACCGCGGCTGGCACGGCCCTCGACGCGATCGACGCCGCGCCCACCGGTGCCGGCGCCGCCGTTCATACCGGTGCTGATACCGGTGCCGGTAACAGCACCGGCGTGGCCGGCCGGCGGCCGCTTCCCGTGCCGGTCCGGTTCGACACGCTCCGGCTGGACGGGGTGCGGCTGCGCCATGCGGAGCGCGTCGACCTGACCATTCGCCGCGGTGAGATCGTCGCGCTGGTCGGGCCGAGCGGCGCGGGCAAGAGCACGCTGCTGGCACTGCTGCGCGGGGCACTGGCCCCGGCGCGGGGCCGGGTGCTGGTGGACGGGACCGACCTTGCGGACCTCGACCCGGCCGCCTGGCGGGCCCGGATCGCCTGGCTGCCGCAGCGCCCGCATGCCGTCTGCGGTGGCACGGTCGCTGACGAGATCCGGCTGGGGCGGCCCGGTGCCACTGCCGCCGAGATCACCGCGGCGCTGACGGCCGCGGGGGCGCCAGCGGCGGACCGCGTTGTGGGCGAGGACGGTGGGGAGCTGTCAGCCGGCGAGCTGCGGCGGGTGGCGCTGGCCCGCGTGCTGATCCGCGACGCGGCCTTGGTGCTGCTCGACGAGCCGGGCGAAAGCCTGGACGCCGCGGCGGAGGAGCACGTGGCCATGGCCGTCGCGGCGCTGCGGGGACGCGCGACGGTGGTGCTCGTGGCACACTCCGACATGCTCGCCGGAGTCGCTGACCGGGTTGTCACGGTTTCGGCGGGGCAGGTGGTCGACGACCGGACGGTGGCTCCCGCGCCGGTCCGCCCGCGGGCCGCGCGCCTCGCCGGCTCCGGCACGCGCCTCGCCGGCTCCGGCGTGGTCCCGGCCATGCTCCCAGCCGCGGCCCCCGGCGCGGTCATGGGCCGGCCGGCGGCCATCCAGCTACGCGATCGTTCAGTGGCGGTGGCACCAGCCGTTCCGCTCCCGGGCCCGCCGCCCGCCTCGCCACGGCGGGCATTCATGCTGTTCGCCTCGGCGTGGCGGCGGCTCGCGCTCGGCATCATCGCCGGGGCGGCCGCGTTGGGATGCGGCATCGGCCTGACCGCCACGTCCGCCTGGCTGATCGTCCGGGCAGCCCAGCGTCCACCGGTGCTCACGCTGATGGTCGCCGTCGTCGCCGTGCGCGCCTTCGGGCTCGGCCGGCCGGTCTTTCGCTACGTCGAGCGGCTCGCCAGCCATGACGCGGCCCTGCGCGGGCTGGCACGGCTGCGCGCGCAGGTGTTCACGCGGCTGGTCCCGCTGGCTCCCGCGGGTCTTGGCACCCATCGGCGCGGGGACCTGCTGCGCCGTTTCACCGCGGATGTCGACGGGGTCGGGGAGTCGTTGCTGCGGGGTGTGGGCCCGACCGCGTCGGCGGCGCTCGCCTGCGCCGGAGCGGTGATCGGGGTCGGTGTGCTGCTGCCGGCCGCGGGTGCCGTCCTCGCTGTCGGGCTTGCCGTGGCCGCGCTGCTCGCCGGGCCGGTGACCGCCCGGTACACCCGCGGGACGGTCACGGCCACCGCGTTGGCGCGGGCCCGCCGGGACACCGAGATCGTGTCGCTGCTCGAGGGGCTGGACGAGTTCGTCGCGTTCGGCGCGGTCCGCTCCCGGCTGGCCCGCCTGCGCCGTCGCGACCAGGAGATACAGCGGCTGGTCGAGTCATGGCGCGGGTCACCGGCGTGGGGGGCCGCGACCGGTTCGCTTGCCGCTGGACTCACCCTGACCGCGGTCAGCGTCGTCGGGCTTGCCGCGGTGCACCGCGCGACGCTGTCGCCGGTCATGCTCGCCGTGATCGTGCTCACCACGATCGTGGCTTTCGAGCCGCTGGCGGGCCTTACCAGTGCCTTCGCGGCGCTCGCCGATGCCCGCCACGCCGCCGGCCGGGTCTTCGCCGTCCTCGACCGCGAGCCACCGGTCAGCGAACCCGTCCGGCCCCGCCCGCTGCCGGACGGGCCGCTCGACGTCCGGATGACCGGTGTCCACCTGCGTTACGGCCCGGACAGCCCGCTGGTGCTCGACGGGTTCGACCTGTACCTGCCGGCCGGTGGCCGGGTCGCGCTTGTCGGGGCCAGCGGCGTGGGCAAGAGCAGCGTCGTCGACCTGCTGCTGCGTTTCCGTGATCCGCAGGCGGGCCGGGTGCTCGTCGGCGGTGTGGACATCCGGGACGTCAGAACCGATGAGCTGTATCGACGGGTCACCGGGATGACGCAGGACGCGCACGTGTTCGACGCGACACTGCGGGAGAACCTTCTGATCGCCCATACCGGGGCGGTCGACGCGGAGCTCACCGGCGTGCTCGCCCGGGTGGGCCTCGCGGACTGGGTCGCGGGGCTGCCTGACGGCCTCGCGACCAGGGTCGGAGCGGACGGCGAGCGGATGTCCGGCGGCCAGCGCCAGCGGCTTCTGCTCGCTCGCGCGCTGCTCGCCGACCCGCGGGTGCTCGTCCTCGATGAACCGACCGCGCATCTCGACCCGGTGACCGAGGCCGCGGTGATGCGCACGATCCTGGACGTGACCCGCGGCCGGACGCTCCTGCTCATCACCCACCGGACCAGCGGTTTCGACGAGCTGGACGCGGTGGTGGAACTGGCGGGCGGCACCGGCAGGCTCACTGGCGGGATGTCCGGCCTGCGCTCGGTCGCCTGACCCCGCCCCCGCCCCCGCCCCCGCCCACCGGGTCAGGCGTGCCGACCCGGTGGGCGGGTCAGGGCGGACCAGGACAGCCGGGTACCGGCGGACGCGGGGGAGAACACGAGGAACCTGCCCCCCAGTTCTTCGGCCCGGCTGCGCATGTTGGCCAGCCCGCTGCCGCCGCCGCTGCCAGGGCCATCCGGATCCACTCCGCCCAGCCCGTTGTCGATCACATCGATCCGTACCTCGCCGTCGGTGGACCAGACCGTCACGTTCACCTGTGTCGCTCGCGCATGCCGGGCGACGTTTGACAGGGCCTCCCGCAGTACGGCTACCAGGTGCTCCCCGACGCCCTCGCAGACCGAGGAGTCCAACGGCCCCTCGAACCGCAGGTGCGGCGCGAACCCGAGGGCCGCGGTGGCATCGTCGACGACATCAAGGAGCTGTCCACGCAGGCTCGGGGCGTTGTCCCGGCCGCGGCGGCGCAGCTGGAAGATCGTTGTCCGGATCTGGCTGATGGTCTCGTCCAGGTCCTCGATATAGGAGGCCAGCCGTTCGGACTGGTCGTCGGTTGCCTCGCCCCGTGCGGCCATGCCCTGTAGCCCGATCGCCGTGGCGAAGATCCGTTGGATGACGTGATCGTGCAGGTCACGGGCGATCCGGTCGCGTTCCTCCAGAACGGCTATGCGGTCGCGGTCGGCACGGGCCTGGGCCAGTTCGAGTTCCAGCGCGATATGGCCGGCGAACCCCGAGGCCATGTCGATGTCGGCATCGGTGAACAGCCGGCCGTTGTGCTGCCGGCCGAGGACGAGCGCGCCGACGCTCTCCTCCGAGGCGATCAGTGGAATAACCATCAGCGGGCCGTTGTGCCCGGCCAGCGGATCCGACGCGGGAACGATCGCGCCGACCAGCCCGTCAGGATATCTGCCGGTCGCGACCTCCACGATGAGTTCCTCGGGCGATGCCCGCGGGAGCAGGATGGCGGAGAAGTCGGCCGCGGCGACTTCCTGGGCCCTACGCGCGATCAGTCCCAGTGGGTTCGGGCCTTCGGCCAGGAGATGGCGGGTGATGTCGGCGGACGCCTGCAACCACCGCTGCCGGCGTTGGGACTCCTCGAAAAGGCGCGCGTTCTCAATGGCGACGCCAGCGCTTGCCGCCAGCGCCTGGACGAGTTCCTCATCCTCGGCGGTGAAGCGCGACGCGTTCTGTTTGTCCGTCAGGTAGAGATTGCCGAAGACCTTGGTGCCGATACGGATCGGAACGCCGAGGAAACTGTGCATGGGCGGATGCCCAGGAGGGAATCCGTCCGCTCGGTGATCGGCGGTGATGTCGTCGAGCCGCAGTGGGTAGGGCTCCCGGATGAGCAGGCCGAGAATGCCCTTTCCGCGCGGAAGATCACCAATTCGGCGAACCATGCTCTCGTCGAAGCCGACATGGATGAACTGCTCCAGGTTCTGGTCACGGGCAATCACGCCGAGCGCTCCGTAGCGAGCGTCGACAAGATCACAGGCTGCTTCGACAATACGGGTGAGCACAACGGGCAGGCTCAGGTCGGAGGCGACCATCCGGCTCGCGCGCAGCAGACCGCGTAAGCGGCTTTGCGTGATGATCAGGTCTTTCGCCCGATCAACCCGATGGGTAACGAAATCGTCGCCGTACGGTTGCCCGGCGTTCCCGCTGTCGGTCTCCACTTCCATGATGATCTAAACGTAGTACGGCTGGCCGTCTGTTGATCCGTCAGTCGGGCAACGTCGCGCGAATCATCCCGGCCACCCCGGCTGACCTTCGGGAACGGCCTTGACGGCCGGCTGGTCCGTGCTTCCAGGTGATTTCTTTCACCGCTGGCCGAATTCTCCGTCGGCGCTGCCATCGAATTGTTACACTCTGGCGCCCGCGGGGCCAGCTCGGAAATAGCCGGGACGGGCCTCCGTGTCCTGGCGAATTTTCCCAAATCGAGGTGAAAAGATGGGTCGCTTTTCGCTGGTCGGGAGGTGAGTACCGGCTGAGGGCCGTCAGTCGGCAGGCTCGCGGACGGACCGCGGCCAGGCGGATCGTTTGCTGCACGGGCCGTCGGCACGTGGTTCTCTTCCTCATGTCGTGGGAAACGGCCACCGGCCGGCAGGAGGAAGCGGACGATGAACGACTTCGTCGGAGCGGTCGATCAGGGCACCACCAGTACTCGTTTCATGATTTTTGATCATGATGGCAACGAGGCCGGGCGCCACCAGCTGGAGCACCAGCAGATTCTGCCGTGCTCCGGTTGGGTCGAACATAATCCCGTCGAGATCTGGGAACGTACCGCGGTGGTCATCCAGTCGGCCATGGCCAGCGCTCACCTGGGGGCATCCGACCTGGTGGCGCTCGGCGTCACCAACCAGCGGGAGACCACGGTGGTGTGGGATCCGCACACCGGCCGGCCCTATTACAACGCGATCGTCTGGCAGGACACCCGGACCGACCGGCTCGCGTCGGCGCTGACCCGGGATGGCCGCGGGAAGATCATCCAGAGTAAGGCTGGCCTGCCGCCCGCGACCTATTTTTCCGCAGCCAAGATCCAGTGGATCCTCGACAACGTCGAAGGGGTCCGCCGGGCCGCGGAGCGCGGCGATGCCGTGTTCGGCACCATGGACAGCTGGCTGCTGTGGAACCTCACCGGTGGCCCGCGTGGTGGGGTGCACGTGACCGATGTGACCAACGCCAGCCGCACCATGCTGATGAACCTCCAGACCCTCGACTGGGACGACGAGCTGCTGTCGTTTTTCGACATCCCGCGGGCCATGCTCCCGGCGATCCGGTCGTCATCCGAGCCGGCCGGTTACGGGACGACCACCGGGGCCGGGCCGCTGGGCGGCGAGGTGGCGTTGACCGGTGCTCTCGGCGACCAGCACGCGGCGACCGTCGGTCAGGTGTGCTTCGCCGCCGGGCAGGCCAAGAACACCTATGGCACAGGCAACTTTCTGCTACTGAACACCGGGACACGGGCGGTGTGGTCCGGCAACGGCCTGCTCACCACGGTCGGTTACCGGTTCGGTGACCAGGACCCGGTGTACGCGCTGGAAGGCTCGATCGCGGTCACCGGCTCGGCGGTGCAGTGGCTGCGAGACAACCTGGGCATCATCGCCAGCGCGGCACAGAGCGAGGAACTCGCCCGGCAGGTGCCCGACAGCGCTGGCATCTACTTCGTCCCGGCCTTCTCCGGGCTGTTCGCGCCGTACTGGCGGTCGGACGCGCGTGGAGCGCTGGTGGGCCTGTCGCGCTTCCACACCAGCGCCCATCTGGCCCGCGCCACGCTTGAGGCGATCTGTTACTCGAGCCGCGACCTGGCCGAGGCGATGGGGAAGGAGTCGGGGGTCACATTCGACATCCTGCGGGTCGACGGCGGTGTGACAGCCAACGATCTGTGCATGCAGACGCAGGCGGACATCCTCGGCATCCCGGTCAGCCGGCCGGTGATCGCGGAGACGACGGCCCTGGGCGCGGCCTACGCGGCCGGTCTTGCGGTGAACTTCTGGAAGGGCACCGATGAACTCGCCGCGCACTGGCGCGAGGATCGCCGGTGGGAACCCGAGTGGTCGGCGGATCGGCGCGAAAGCGGTTACGCGGGCTGGCGCAAGGCGGTTGAACGCACCTTGAACTGGGTGGATGTAGGCTGAGCCACCAGCAGTGTTTCCTGGACCGAGAAAAAGTGGAAATTCACGCACCGCCCAACGGTTGAAATGACTGGGCGGTGAAGGGCTGTCCGGCCGCCGTGGAAAAGTGGTAGCCTACGCCACGGGAAACACTTCACCGCATCGGTATGGCGTTTGTAACAGCGTGATTCAGCCGACTGCGCCCGCCCGAAACATTGTCGTTACCGTGTTTCCTGACTGGCGGGCTCTGCTTGTTCTTTCGGTCACGCGGTGGACTTGGTGAGATCTGGTGTGGTTCGCGTGCTAACGTCGATCATGTGTTGCCGCGCCGAGCGGCCGGCCAGCCGGCAGTGTCATCAGTTATATCTCGGCCATGGCCCGCATACTTGCCCTGAAGAAGTAGGACTCCCGGAGGACCCGTGTCGAAGTCGAAATGGCAGAGACAACTCAAGGAATATGACAGACGGCTCCTCAAGGACCAGTCCACGAACGAGGAGCAGCGGACCGACTACCCGCTGGGCTGGTATTTCGCCCGGTTCAGCGAAGACCTTCTTCCCGGTCAGGTCGTCCCGGTGGAGTTCATGTCTCACCAGTTCGCGCTCTTTCGGGGGAAGGACGGCGACGTTGGCATGATCGACAGTCAGTGCTGCCACATGGGCGCTGACCTTGCCCGCTGCGGTACTGTCGTCGAGAATCGGATCAAGTGCGGCTACCACGCCTGGGAGTTCGGGCCGGATGGGGGCTGCGAGGTCATCCCCGGGCTGGAGCGTTCGAAGATCCCCCCGCGGGCAGGCCAGCGGTCGATCCCTGTTCGCGAACACGCCGGTAACATCTGGTTCTGGTACGGCCCGGCGCCCGCCGGTGATTTCACGGAGGTCTCCTATGCCGACTCCAAAAAGTACCTGAACCTCAAGGGCCAGGTCTACATCGCGCACGGAAAACTCCTGCCAGTCGCGGAGCACGTCGCCGATATCTACCATTTCCCGAATGCGCACAAGGGCACCGGACGCCTTGAGTACGCGGTTATGGTGAACAAGGAGGACCGTCTCGAGTACCAGCTCCGGCCAGCTGACGCCGCCAGCCGGAACAAGGTCCAGCGATGGTTTAAACCGTTCGCGTTCATCGAGATGATCGGCCCGGCCGCAGCCATCTACCGGACGCAGAAGGACGCCACGGTCGATCGCTCCGGACCGATGCTGACAATGGTCCTCGGCGGCACGCCGATTCGGGACGACCTTACGATTTTCACCTGGCGGGTCGTGGTGCGTAAGATCGGCACTGGGCCGCTGTTCGCTCCGCTCAACCACGCGCTCGCCCGTATAATGTGGCTCACTGTCCGGCGGAACGCCTATGCCGACATGGACGTCCTGAAATGGCTGCGGATGCCCGAGAAGACCCTCTGGGTGAAACCGGACGGCCCGTCCGTGCGTGAGTTCCGCAGTTTCTTCAACCGTGGCATCGTGCCGGGCTGGCGTTTCGGCGATCCCATGCCCGAGGAGTCCGCCGCGGGCGCGTAGACGCGTAGCGAAGACATCTTCGGCCGCGATCTTCGGCGTGAGCCTGAGCGTCTTCAGCGTGGGGCACGGGCGGGACACGGCGCCAGGTCGCCCGCAGCGCGAACCTGGCGCCGTCGGCGAGATGACATCCGGTCTGCGACATGGCTGGCCGGGCCGGTCACAACTCATCTGCGGCATGCGCTAAAGTCCACCCATCATGGCCATGGGGGATGCATGCTGAGGTTTTGCTTTTTCATCGTTTGTGTCATCATGCTTGCCGGAATTGTCGGGCTGGTGCGCGGACATCTTCACCGGGTGCGTGTTCACAACCGCCGTACCGCCGGATTCATCACCGGAGCGAGTTTCCTGTGCCTGCTCGTACTCGCGGCGGCCGGGAACAACTACGATTCGGCCGCGGTCACGTCGCTGGCGGTGTCGAGCTTGCGGAGCCCGTCCGTCAGCCCGTCCGGGTCATCGATTCCGTCCCCGGCCACGAGCCCGTCGGCCACTGTCGGGTTGCCTGTCGGCGAGGCCGTCGCAGCTGGGCCGGTGACACCGACGGCCGGCGAGATCCCGCCGGCTCCGCAACCGGCCGTAGCGGTCGCGACGACGTCCGCTGCCGCGTCCGCAGCCGGGAAGGCCGCCACGGCCCCGACTACACATCCGGTATCCCGAACATCGGCCCAGGCTGCGGCCCAGCCTCCCGCGGCTGCGCCCGCACCGCGGCCGGCGACGACCGTGGCGGCCGCACCGGCGCGCAACTGTGACCCCGCGTATCCGGATGTCTGTCTACAGGACGGGATCGGCGACTACGACTGTGCCGGCGGCTCGGGCGATGGCCCCAACTACGTGCGCGGCCCGCTTCGGGTGCTGGCACCCGACCCGTTCAGGCTTGACAGCGATCATGATGGCACCGGCTGCGAGAAGGGTTGAGACCACCTGCGGGCCTCGATCCCTTCCGGACCTGATACATTCGGTTCCGTCGCAAGGCGACACGCGCCGCTAGCTCAATTGGCAGAGCAGCAGACTCTTAATCTGCGGGTTCGGGGTTCAAGTCCCTGGCGGCGCACCAAGATCGCCTGCGGCGCAGGCACTTCTCGCCACTTGATCGGGCCTCCGAGGCGCTGAACCCCGCGTTTACCCCACGGTTTCGACGCTTGTCGTCATCGGTCGATGTTCCTCGATGGCGCGCGTCAGCGGACCCGGACGGAGTCACCGACACCCGTTATGTGACCTCCGTCGCTCCGCTGAAGATCGGGATTCCACCGCCCGACGCGGGCCGGGGCGCGGACAGCGGGTGGCGCTCTGCCGGTGCCCGGATTGTCCTGTCCCGGATGCGTGTGAGGGCTTGCGGCCCTAGGGTGGTGGTGACGGAGAGCCTCAACTCTGGACGTGGCCGTGGGTCCGGTCGAGGGGAGTGAGTTTGTCGAGTTGGATTCGGCCGATGGTCGGCACGATATGCGTGTCGACGAGCCAGCGGTAGGTTCGCAACGTCGCGGGTCGCGTCCCATCGCCACGCTTGATCTCCAGCCATTCACTGAGGCGGGCGTGCGCGTCGCCGTACCCGGGACCACAAGGTTGATGTCGCCTCGCGTGGTGTGCACGGCAACGCGTCGCGGGGCGGCGCTGAACTGCGTGTCGGTATCGCCGCTGTCCGAGGTGGCATCGACGGTTGCCGAGCGCGGCCCGGTCAGCGTGAGGTCGCCGGAGGTGGACTGTACCCGCGGTCGCCCGCTCATACCGGTGGCTGTGATGTCGACCCGGCGGAGACCAGCAGGAGGTCTCCGCCGGACGGTTCAGCAACGGCCAATCAGATGATCCATCAGATCGGCGGTTGTCGAGGCTCCGGCTCTGCGCAGCGCAGCGATCGTCGAGGTGTCTGTGGCGCCCGTCAGTGACGCGACCGCCGTCCGGTGCGCGGCAAGCATGTGCGGCTCGTACTCGGCAACGAGCCGGCCGAGCAGCTCGTCGGGAGTGAGCACCTCGACGCCGGCCGCGGCGGCGGCGTCGGCCGGGAAGTCCTTGATGTTCCAGGTGCAGAGGACAGTTGCGGCCGCGGTGACGGCTGCGGCGAGGACGTGGCGATCGTCGTCGTCTGGCAGCCACACATCGGCCAGCGCCCGGAAGTCCTCCTCGGAGGGTTCGACCTCGGCAAGCGGGAACGCGCGGTTCATCGCTGTCACCAGCCGTCGGGCAGCCGCGCGGTCAAAGCCGTTCACGTTCAGCATGAGGTGTTCGGTGGTCTCATCGAGGATCGCGGCGTTCCAGGTGATGGCGATGATCTCTTGGTCGGCGGCGTAGAGGAGGTAGTCGCGCAGGACACGGGAGTAGAGCACGTTCGCGTCGGCGAGAACGATCCGGATCAGGTCGGTCTCGTCGGCGGCGGCGCTCATTCGGTCAGGCCGAGGTCGTTCTGCACGGCCGCCAGGTCGGCGAGTGCCTCGCGCCGCCGCGGACGCTCGGTTTCCAGGAACGCCCGGATTGACGAGACGCGCACGCGGTGGTGCGTGCCGACCTTGCGGTACTCCAGCAGGCCGCGGTCCATGAGCTTGCGGACCTGGGGACGTGACATCCCCAGCAGCACCGCAGCCTCGGTGGGAGTCACCTCGGCGGTGCGGGAGGCCATGACGATCTCCTCGCCTCGCACCCTGGCGTCGATCAGCCGGGAGACCAGTTCGGCGGTCTCGCGCGAGAGCGCGACTCTCACCTGTTCGCCAGGCGTCGCCAGCGCGTGGTGAAGAGCCTCGGCGTCACGCAGCAGCAGCTCGGTCACGGCAGGACTCCATCTGCTCCAAGTGAATCAACTGCAGCAACCGTAACACGGCTCGTGCGCAGCGGCCGGGCTCCGCACCCGGCAGGGAGACGGACCACCTCGGACCCCTCGGCGAGAGTCTCTGTAGCCAGGCCGGTCACGACCGCCTCTGCGCGGAGCCGGGTGACCAGGGCGCGCGCCGTGGCAGCGCCGATGTGGAGCCGCTCGCGGAGAGTCTCCGCGGAGATCGGACGGCTGTGGGTCTGCCAGTGCTCGACAACTGGCCGGCGCTGCCGCGGCCCCGAGAACGGCCCAGACGTCCGAAATCACCGTGGTCACCTGCCGGGACCTCTTCGACTTCCTGCGAGACGAGGCAGCACCGTGCTGGCTCCCGGGCTGTCGTTCGAGGGCACGTCGTACTGCTCGCAGAGCCGGCACGTCTGGTGAGGGTCGTGCACCGGACCGGGTTGCAATCCGTATGCGTGCTTTGATCGACTTTGGCATCACGACATGAGCCAGGGGTTATGCTGGCAACGTGGCGTGGGACGTCATCCTCCTCGAACCGGTCGAGTCCTGGTTCCTGAAACTCTGTGAATCCGACACGGACACAGCAGCGTTGATCGTGCAGGCAATCGACAGGCTTGCCGCCGTAGGACCCACGCTGGGCAGGCCGCTCGTGGACACCATTGGGCACAGCGAACTTCGCAACCTAAAGGAGCTGCGGCCTGGTTCCCGGGGGCGGTCGGAGATCCGGATGCTCTTCGTTTTCGACCCGGACCGCGCGGCGATCTTTCTTGTCGCAGGCGACAAGACCGGGCGCTGGTCTCACTGGTACGAGGAAGCCATCCCATTGGCCGAGGCCCGATACGCCGACTATCGGGCGAAAAAGGACAAGGAGGTAGGCCCGTGAGTACTGGAAGACGCTGGGATGAAGTCAAGGCTGAAGCGCACCGTCGTCACCCTGAACTGGCTGATCCCGAACGGCAGGCCAGGGCCCGCGCCGAACTCGACGCGTACGTCGCCGGTCACCACCTCAAAGAGCTCCGTCAGGCCATCGGCAGGACACAGTCCGAGGTCGCCCAGATCCTTGGCGTATCCCAGTCCCGGATCTCCCAGATCGAGAACGGCGACATCGAGGCCATGGAACTGGAGACCCTCCGTGCCTACGCCGCGGCACTTGGCGGGCATCTCGACGTCACCATCAGCGTGGGCCCGCACTCGGTGAAGGTCGCATAGGCCGGGTCGAGGATCGGCTGAGATAGCAGGCTTGGTCGGACCGGGACTGGGCGAACGTTCATGGAAGGCCGTCATCCTGGTCGAGATCCCGAGTATGTCATTCGGGTGCCAGTAGCAGCAGTCAGCAGCCGACCCCGCTGGTCGGCGCTAGCGAGGAGCAGCGGCCGCTGACCTGGGCGGGGGCACTCTGGCGCAGGTCAGCGACAACCGCGGCACAGGTTTTCCAAGCTTGTAGCGTGGACAGGGTCGGCACGCGCTTCGATCCGTTTGATCTGCGGCTTCGGGGTTCAAGTCCCTGGCGGCGCACCCACACTCCACATGCTTGCTGAGCAGCGGGCAGCTTCGTTGCGGTTTGTTACGGGCTGCCTCTTTGTTCGGTGACGGCTGTCGATGTCAGGCGACGATGTAGCTCGAGTCGTCGAACTCGGCCGTGACCTTCAACCGTCCGCCAAGCGCCTCGACGTAGGCGCGCAGGACTGACACCGACACCACGTCCAGCTTTCCGCGTTCCACGTCGGAGATGCGGGGGCCGGATACACCCATGGTTTCGGCGACCTCACGTTGAGTCAGAGCACGGCTGCGTCGGACCTCGGCCAGCCGGTAGGCGTGGATCTCGTCATCGAGGCGGCGCTGCCCGGCCTCGCGGTCGGCATCGGTCCGTACCGGATAGCCGGCGGCGACACGTGCCTGCTCGGCCTGGCGTTTGACGTCGTCCCATCGCATCGTTGTCATCGATAGTCCCTCCTCTCGATCTCGGCAAGGTGAAGGTCATAGCGTTCATCCGCTGCGGATATCGCGGTCTCATACCAGCGCTGCCAATTGCCCGACTTATCCCCGGCTACCAGCAGCACCGCTCGGCGGACCGGGTCGAAGGCGAACAGGATTCGGATCTCGCTCGTGCCTGCCGAACCTGGCCGTAGCTCCTTCATGTTGTGGTGACGTGCGCCCTTGATCCGGTCGACCAGCGGCCGGCCGAGGGTTGGACCGACGGTTGCCAGGCGGTCGATGGCGTCCTCGACGAGGTCGGCCGAGTGGGGTCGTTCTTGGTCAGGTCGACGAACCACTCGGCGACCTCCTCTACCAAGAGGACTTCCCAGCTCTGCACAGGAGCATCTTAACTCAGAGGTTAAGCTCTTGTGGGGCTGATCTGACGGAGTCGACGGTCGGGCTTCCAGTGGAGGGTCCGACAGCAACCACTGACAGCAACGTGAGCGGACGTCGGCGGACGACAACGAACGACGGAGGCCCGCCGACTCAAGCTGATGAACACCGGCGAACCTCCATAAACATCACAAACGTGACTCTTAACCTGCGGGTTCGGGGTTCAAGTCCCTGGCGGCGCGCCAAGATCACCTGCAGCACAGACACTTCTCGCCACTGGATCGGGCGTCCAAGGTGCCGAACCCCGCGTTTACCCCACGGTTTCGATGCTTGTCGTCGTCGGTCGATGTTGCTCGATGGTGGGTGTCGGTGAATCCGGAGGGGGCCGCCGGCACCCGTTATGTGCTCTCCGTCGCTCCTGCGGAGATCGGGGTTCCATCTCCCGACGCGGACCGAGGCGCGGACAGCAGGTGGCGCTCTGCCTGTGCCCGGATTGTCCCGTCCCGGATGCGTGTGACGGCTTGCGGGCCTAGGGTGGTGGTGACGGAGAGCCTCAACCCTGGACGGGACCGTGGGTCTGATTGCACTGGTGAGCCCGGCTGATTGTTCGCGCACCCTGGCCCGGGAGCGGTCCGGTGCGGTCCTCCCGGTCGTCGCCTGCTGTTCCTCGCGCTACTCCCGTCTCGCCTGGTAGGACGTTGTGGCCTGGAAAGAGTCCGACGCCCGCATGGCGGCGTTCGACGTGCTCGCTCGGCTCGGCGTCGGGACTCCACCGGAGCTGGACCTTCTCCGGTTCGGGGAGAACGCGCTCTACGCCTACCGGGATCGCTCCAACGGCGAGCGGTAGGTCAGCGAGAGCGGCGGCGACCCGGTCTGCGTAGGTCCAGTTCCGGATGGCGTAGTCGGCGTAGACGAAGACGGCCACCATACTCCGAGCCTGCTCGGCGTAGAGAATCTCCAGCTTTTCGGTCAGGTTCCGGCTCCATAGCCGCATCCGCTCGTCGGCGTCGTAGATTTGTGGTTAATTGGCTTGCCCCACCGACAGCCTGCGGCCGGTATCCGCGACGAAAAGCGTGGAGTGTTGGTTCCGGGCACGGAAGAAGCCGCCGGTTGATGTGAACCTTGCGTAATCTTATTTTACTGATCATAGACTGTCATTGGGCGGCTGGCCCGGGTGGCCGGGTTGTCATAGCTGGACCATCCGGGCGATCTCACGCGTAGCCAGGCTGTCCTCAGCCAGCGCAGCCAAGGCTATTTGATCTTTCCTGTTCGGCGATGGGGCAGACAGCGGACCAAAAATTCACTCTCCACGGAACCGGGACCGCTCCATTTGGTGTTTCCCCCGCGGGGCGACGCCGAAGGGCCGCAAAACCTTCATCTCCTGCACGGTTCCGCATCAAGTAGGATCTGTCTATATGATCTCATTCTCTGTGTTGGTGGCGCGCTTAAATCCCACGGTGGAGAACTCGCCCTCTACGATAGAGGGACCACTTCAGAAAATAATCAAGAATTCGTGAAGGGCAATGGCCGGTCAGGCGATCTGGCGGAGATCGTTTCCATAGTCGAAGATGATCCGCATGCGAGCACCCAGCGCTCGGGCATACCGGCTTAGCGTAGCGACCTCGTTGGCATCGAGATCACCGTTCTCGATCTGACTCACCCGGCCCGGGGAGACGCCCATCAGGTCGGCCACCTGACGCTGAGTTAGCCCCAGTCGCTTGCGCTCCTCGGCCAGATGGAATGCACTAACCCATGCCTCGGTGCGCGCCCGCTCAGCGGTTAGCGCATCCCCATCGCCGTCGTGCAGCTCGGCGCGAATGTCGTCCCAGTCATGAAACTCGGTCATGAGCCCTCCCGTCGCTTCCTCTCCGAGGCCAGCCATCTGTCATACGCGATCTCGGCCGCGGGGATCGCCGTCCTGTACCATCGCGACCAGTCGCCAGCCTTGTTGCCAGCGACCAGCAGTACCGCCTGCGACCAGGGGTCGAAGACAAAGATCACCCGTATCGCAACATCACGGCCCGACCGTGGACGCAGCTCCTTGAGATTCTTGACTGTCGACTCACGCAGTGTGTCGACCAGCGGACGCCCGAGCCCGGGTCCGATCTCGGCGAGCATGTCGATCACCACGTTGACCGACCGATAGGCGTCCGGATCTGTCTGGCGCAACGCACGCAGCCACTCCCGTACTTCGGGTGCGACCTTGATCGCCCACTGATGAGGTGGTTCTGCCGACATGGATCAACTATAGCCTAGCCTAAACATCCGCTCTGTGATTCCAGAAGATTCCGCGGCCGGCGCGCTGTGACTGACCGGCTGACAGCCAAGCCGGCGGACGACGATGAATGGAGCGTACGAGCTCAGCCGACAGGAAGGACGCCCACGGGGGCTGGCGGAAAATCCAGGTCTGACCGCGGATCAAATGGTTGGTGGGGTGCTTGCGGCTACGGGGTCGACATGCCGTCGAACATAAGCGGATGAAACGCCTATTTCTCTGTTGTTGGCAATTACCGGAAGATCCTCTGGCGGTCCCGCGTCGCGTTCGGGTGCTTTTTGGATGGGTTGACCGCGCTGGCTGCGTACGTCAGACTGCAAATAGTTGCTGAAACTAGTTACATCGCCGGTAGCGGCGGATGCGCCGCAGATGTGTACCGCTGTGGTTGCTCCAGGCCGGCCGAGCATTTCCCGTCGGCCGTGACGCCCCGGTGGGGCGCCGTCCGGGTGCCGCCGGAATGAGCGCACGGGCCCGTCGGTCGCCCGACCACCAGTTCCGAGAGAGCAGCAGAGAGACAGAGCAGCAGAGAGACAGAGCAGCAGAGAGCAGAGGAGGAAGGACCAACATGGTTGAGAACGTGGTCGTCATCGGTGCTGGCGTCTATGGCGCGGCGGTGAGTGCCTCGCTGGTGCGGCGGGGTGCCCGCGTCATCGTTGTGGACGCCGGCGTGCCAGCGGGCGGTACCTCCGGTTCGACCTTCTCGTGGACCAACGCCTCCAGCAAGCAGTCGCGCTTGTATCATGATCTCGGCGTCGCGGGTATGGCGGCTCACCAGAAACTAGCGGCCGAGGTGCCCCACAGCGACTGGTACCACGAGGGCGGTAACCTACAGTGGGCAGCTGGCGACGACGAGCGCGAGAAGCTGCGGAGGAAAGTCGCCGGTGTCCTCAGCTACGGATACGAGGCGCGTTGGCTCAGCCGGGCCGAGGCACTGGATCTCGAACCGGACATCGATCCGGCCGAACTACCGGCGGACGAGATCGTCCATTTCCCGCGCGAGGGATGGGTTGAGCCGGCCGGCCTGATCGGTCACCTGTTCTCCAGCGCGGTCTCCCAGGGCGCTGAGCTGGTGACCAACGATGCGGTCATCGGCCTGGAGGTCACGGCCGGAACGGTGCGTCGCGTCCGGCTCGCCTCGGGGCGGCGGCTCTGCGCGGACGCGGTCGTGAACTGCGCGGGGCCGCAGGCCAGCATGATCGCCAGGTTCGCCGGTCTGGATCTGCCGATGCGCAACACCCGCGGTGTGCTTGTCTACACCTCCCCGGTCACGGTCTCGGTATCCCATGTCATCCACGCACCCCGCGTCCACCTGCGTCCGGACGGGGCCGGCGGGCTGCTGCTGCACACCCCCGCGATCGACGGTGCCGTGCGGGTGTCCGAGAGCGGCGAGATCAGTGCCGACCGGTCGGCGGTCGAGGACATACTCGAGGCGAGCCGTGCGCTGTACCCGGGGACGCGGGCCGCGGCCGTGGAAAGCGTCCGGATCGCTGAACGTCCCATTCCCGGGGACGGCTTACCGGTGCTGGGGCGGGCGGTCGAGCTGCCCAACTTCCACTTCGCCGTCTCGCACAGCGGCGCGACCCTGAGCGTGCACGCGGGTGACCTGGTCGCGGCAGAGGTGCTCGGGGAGGACCGAGGCGACGCCCTGGCCGCCTTCCGGTTCGAGCGGTTCCGCCCGGCGAGCAGGTAGGGGAGCAACGGTGCGCACAGTTGTCATGCACAGCTGCGACCTGGTCGACGGCCGGGGCGGGGAGCCACAGTGCGGCGTCGACATCGTCCACACCTCGGCAGGCGAACGGGCTGAAGATCGCGGTACTGGGCCGGCATATCGCGGCGTCGGCATTTGACCGGGACGCTGTCGAGCAGGCACTTGCGGACGTGGGGCTGACCGGCAGGCTGTCGGTCGAGGACGCGCGCGAGATCGTCTCGGCCATAGTGCTGCCGGCCTTCGACATCGCGCTGCGCGGGCTCGCCGAGGCGGCCGAGCAGGCCCGTGGGGCGGGCGTCCCGGTGCTGGCGCCCCGGCGTGGCCGCGTTGTCCCGGGCGCCCTCGCCGACCTGGTGGTGACAGATCCGGCGGAGCTCGACAAGGTGGGTACCGTCATGCTCGGCGGCGAGATCGTCGTCCGGCACGGTCGGCGTGTCACCCCCTGACCGGGCCGGCGCCGGAACCGCGTGGCGTGACCTTGGCGGGACCTTGGAGAGACGTGGAGCGACCATGGTGAAGCGGGTCACCATCGGTGACGTCGCCGCGCACGCCGGCGTGTCCACGGCCACGGTCTCCCGGGTGCTTAACGGCGGGGCCGTGACCGAGGCGACGGCCATCAGGGTGCGGGAGGCGGTCACGCGTCTCGAATACACCCCCAACGCGCTCACCAGGAGTATTTTCGCCGGACGCTCCAGCACGATCGGAGTTGTCATCCGCGACTTGAGCAGCCCCTTCTACCTCGACCTGATCCGTGGCATCGACGACGTGGCCGCCGCTAACGACAGCCTCGTCATGTTCGCCAACACGTTTCGTCAGATCGATCATGAGATCGCCCTGGTCCGGATGATGGACGAACACCGGGTGCGTGGCCTGATCGTGACGACCGGCGAGGGGACCGACAGCCGTACCCGTCACATGGCCGAGAACGGCACGCCATGCGTGATCGTCGCGCGCATCGTGCGGGACCCACCGCAGAGCATGCACTCGATCAGTCTGAACAACGTCGGGGCCGGTCGTCTGATGGCCGTGCATCTGGCCGAGTGCGGGCGGTCGTCCGTCGGTGTTGTCACCTCCGGGGGCCGCCCGTCCCAGATCGAGCGCACGGCGGGGCTGCGGCAGGCTTTCACTGATTTCGATCTGCCCCTGCCCCAGGACGCGGTGACCGTAGCGGAGACTGCGAAGGAGGTCGACCGCGCCGTCGGTACGCTCCTCGCGCGTGCACATGATCGAAAAAGGCCGTTGGACGCGATCGCCTGCACCACCGGGCGCCTGACCATCGCTGTCCACGCGGCGTTGACCGCTCGAGGCCTCGCCATTCCCGACGACATCGCGTTCTTGACCATGGATGACTTTCCCTGGGCCACCGCGCTCGGGATCACCGTGATCACCCAGCCCTCGTACCAGATGGGCCGACGGGCGGCCGAACTCGTCGTTGAACACCCCGGTGAGCCGGTCAGCATCGTTTTCGAACCGACGCTGGTCGCCCGCGGCTCCGCCGGTGAGAAACGCTGGCCGTGATCTGACGTGCGGCGCTGACCTCTCCGGTCCAGCCATGGGGCCCGAGCCGTCGGCTCTTTGGAACGACACTCTCGCTGGCTGTCTCCGGCTGAGGCTGACGTTGTCACCGAGGCGGGTGTCTGGCACTCAATACGGTGCCGCGAGCCCAGGAAACATCGGGAAATGCTTCAGGTTACGGGTCCACAGATCGGCGTCCAGGTGCTGTGCTGTCGCGGCGATGACGTAATCGACAGGGTCGACACCGGGATGGGAACGCAGGTAGCGATTGGCGAGCATACCGGCACGTTCGGCCATGGAGTCATCGACTCCGACCATGTCGAGACTGTCCAGCAGGCGGTGCGTCGCATGTTCCTCGCCCGCCCGCATCCCCGCCAATATCTCGACCTTCGTCAGGACTGAGGCGACCAGGCGTTCCCCCGCCTGCGCGGCCTGGCGCAGCGCGCCGCGCGCACCCTGGTCGCCACGGAGATGATCGATGAGCACCGAGGTGTCGACGACGATTGCCATCAGTCGGCGAGGCGGTGTGCCATCCCGCGCCGCAGCCCTTCTACGTAGCTCGCCCCGTCGTCCACGCGGCCCGTCCAGCTCCCGAAGCTGGCGTCCAGAGCGCGCACCGTTTCCTCCGGGCGGCTTGAACCGTACACCCGGTCCACCGCGCGGCGCACAAGCTCGGCGAGGCCGAGCCCGCTGCGCCGGGACTCGGCCCGCAGCCGCTCGTACTGCTCGTCGGCCAGAGTGATCTGTGTACGGTGCGCCATGATGTAAACCTACATCGTTTGACGGCACAGGTGGCGCTGCTCGGGGGCGGGATGGACCTGGGTGAGCCGATCTCCGAGGGCACACCAGACATCCCCCGACTCGATGACGTCACGGTCGCCCAGGCTGTCTACGCTAACGGCCGTGATCTCTTCCTCTCCAGTCACAGTCCCGCCCGCTGATCTCGCAGAGCTTGCCCGCGCCGCGGCCGGTTGTCAGGCGCTGTCCCGCGCACGGCGGCTCGCTGCCTGGGTCGGCCCTGGTCGTCCCGTGACAGCGAAGGAGGTGCTCCGACCGGTTGATGTCGCGGCTGCCGCGGCCGGCGCGGGCCTGCCCGCTCCGGGAAAGGTACGCACAGCGGCCGACGTCCCAGAGTTACACCTTGCATGGCTGGCCGCGCAGTCGGCCCGCTGGCTGGTCATCGGCGGCGGTCGCGCGGTGGGCACCTGCCCTGCGGATTCCCCCGCCGAAAGCACGGACACCGCGGTCTCTCCGGGCACGGACGGGACCGACACCGATGCCAGCATGCTGAACACCTGGGCCACGGCGTTGGAGGAGGTCTGCCGGAGCCAGTCGCGCGACCGGAACCGGGCCGGGGTGCTGCTTGCCTGTCATCTGCTCCTGTCGATCCTGAGTGAACAGCCGAGCCTGCGTCAGGACGAGGTGGCCAAGCGACTCCGTGACCGGCTCTACGACCTTGACTGGATGTCCAGCTCGCTCGTACTCGGTTCGTTCAGCGGCAGCATGGGGCGGTTTGACAGCGTGCTGCGGCTGCTGGAGTCGTTCGCGGCAGTGGACAGCGGGGCCGACCGCGTCGCGCTCACGCCGCTGGGCCGTTGGCTTCACGAGGTCGTGCGCGCGTCTCAGGTGACGCCCTCGCTGCCGGCAGCCGAACTCGTCGCCCGCCTCGTCGCGACCGACAGCAGCGAGCAGGTCGACATGCTGCTCGCTCAGTGGACAGGCGAGCGCGACAGCATCGGGCTGCTCACCGAGCTACTGCGAGCAGCCGCCGACGCGGGGCCTGCCGCCCGCGGGGTCGTGGTGGAGGCTGTCATCTGTCACGGGCCTGAGATGCTACCCGCGATGATGGCTGTCCGGGACCTGCCGACGCTCGCGCCGCACGCGGTCGACGCCCTTTTCGCCCACGGGCTGGGCGATGAACCCGACGCCACGCAGACCCGCTGGCTGCGCACCGAGTTCTTGCTCGCCATCCTGCACCGCTACGGCACACAGGCCGTTCTCGACGAGGTCACCATGGTCGGTGGCCTGGCCAGAGCCGTCGGCGGCGGGCACCCGGACGAACCCGAGCTGCGCGAGGCCATCCACGCGGTTCTCGAGGCCGGCGGGCGGCCCCGTGCCCTCCGGCTGAAGGTCGAGCTGGACGGCTGGCGGCCACGAGCATGGCGCAGGGTGCGGATCCCGGCCGCCGCGAGCCTTGCCGACCTGCACCTGGTCATCCAGGCCCTGTTCGGCTGGGACGGAGACCATCTCCACGCTTTCACCGCCGAGAACGGGCTGAGGTTCGGTGACATCGACGAAGCCGAGGACGAGGACAGCACCTCGCTCTACCGCGTGCTGCCGCGGGTGGGCTCCCGGCTGGACTATCTCTACGATTTCGGCGCATCCTGGAAGCACACCGTAACGTTGGAGGGCTTCGACTTTAACGAGGCCGCGGACGCCGTCGAAGCCGGGCCGCTCCGCATCGTCTGCTTGGCTGGGAAAGGTGACGCACCGGTCGAGTACTGGAACCCGGAGGACTCGGAGCCCGGCTCGGTGCCGTTCGACAGTGAGGAGATCAACAAGCGCCTCGCCGAACTCGTTCCGGAGCAGGATGACGTCGGGACCGACGACGCGGCCACCGTAGATCTCGCGCCTGCCAGCCCGGTCGCGCCGAGATAGCGGCGGATCTCCCGGCCCGTGGGAAGATCCACGCGCATGCGGAGGCAACCTGCCCATCGCCGGCCTGCGCGGTCAGTAGGCCGCAAAGCTCAGGCTCAATGAGTATTGGGGGCGTCGCCAGGATCGCCTTCAGCCGCTGGGGTCATCCCTGGATGCGCGCCGTATCGGTGTCGTCCCCGCACGCGCGGGGTTGCGTCCTGGATGCTGCCCTCTGACCGATAGGACGGAGTCTGATGCATGCGGGCTTGGGCGTCGTGTGGGGAAAATCCAAGGCGCAGAACTCAGCTCACCTCCTACTTGGGCACCTGCTCGATACCGCGGCGGTCGGCGAGCTGGTGTGGGACCGGTTCCTGTCCTCGGCGGTGAAAGACCGGCTGGATGCCCATAGCGGCGGCCGAGGGCGGCTGTTCTTCTCCCTGCTGTGTGGGCTGCACGACGTCGGTAAGGCGACACCGGCGTTCCAGATGAAAGACGACGCCTTGGCGGAGCGGGTCCGCGTTGCGGGGCTTGACTGGCGACGACTGACCCGCAATCAGAGCCGGCAGTGGCATCACGCCCGAGCCGGCGCTGTGATCATGCGGACGTACGCCGCGGAGGCTGGCTGGCCGCGGGAAACGCGGAACTGGGTATGGCCACTGATCGCGGGCCATCACGGCATCGTCCCGGCGACCGCCACCCTTCAGCCTCCGACGCCGTCCGCGCATGGTGAAGGCCCCTGGCGGGAAGCGCAACGTGCCTTCGTGGCCATGGTCGCCCGCGAACTCGGCACCGATTTAACCTCGTTCGTGAATGTGAGCCGCCCGCGACGGGCTGGGCAGCTCGCCTTATCCGGTCTGATCATCATGGCGGACTGGATAGCGAGCGATGAGACGCACTTCGAGGGCCAGCCCAGCCTGGAAAAAATTTCATTGAAGGAATCGCGGCGGCGCGCGGAAACGGCGTGGACCAGCCTGGGCCTGCGGGGCGGCTGGCGCTCCAGCCACCCCGCCCCGCAGGCCGAGAAGGATCTGGTTCGTCTCCGGTTCGGGCGCAGCGCCCGGCCGGCGCAGGCGGCCGCTGTCGCGCTCGCGACGGAAATGCCGGCGCCAGGCCTGATGATCATCGAAGCGCCGATGGGCGAAGGGAAGACCGAGGCTGCGCTGGTCACGGCCGAGGTGATGGCCCGGCGGTTCGGCGCGGACGGTGTGTTCGTCGGTATGCCCACGCAGGCGACCAGCGATCCCATGTTCACCCGGGTCCTGGAGTGGCTCATGAAGGTCGATCCGGAGGTGCCCATCGGTCTTCTCCACGGCCGGGCGCGTTTCAACAAAGAGTGGGCCGCACTCCGTCGTGAGGCTCGGTTCACCGGTATCGACGAGGGCCTCGACGAGTACGGTCTGCCTGACGATTGTGACGGGGCGTCGGCGGGTAACGGCTCCAGTCCCGCGGCCGAGCCCGCCGCATCGGGCGAGGCTGCGCCCGACTGGTTCCTGGGCGGGAAACGTGGCCTGCTTACGCCGGTGACGGTCGGGACCGTCGACCAGCTTCTCTACGCGGCGACGCGGACCAAGCATGTCATGCTGCGCCACGCTGGCCTGGCGGGTCGGGTGGTGATTCTCGACGAGGTGCACGCCTATGACGTCTACATGGCGCAGTTCCTCTTCGAAGCACTGCGCTGGCTGGCAGACGCCGGTGTGCCCGTCATTCTCCTCTCGGCGACCCTGCCGCCCGCCCTTCGCCTGCGCCTCATCGAGGCATATGTGCAGGGCGTGACCCAAAACCCGGACCCCGAACTGGGCTCCATACCCGCGGCGAACGGATATCCGTGTCTGACCGCCGTCGCCGTAGGCAACGACGGCGGGCTCGACGCCCGCGTCACGTCGGGCGCATCCTGGCGGGACAGACCATCGGATGTCCGTGTGGAGATCCTGGCCGAGACGGTGGAATTCGCTCCCACAAGCATCGCGGACGCGGTCACCGCCGAGGTAGCTGACGGTGGACGGGCGTTGGTGGTCTGCAACACCGTGCGCCGGGCGCAGGACGTCTTCGATCTGCTCCGTCCCGTCTTCGGCGCCGACGTCGTTCTGCTGCACGCCCGGTTCGTCGCGACCGCCCGAGCCGAGCGGGCGGAACGGATCGTCGACCAGCTCGGCCCACCGGGCCGATCCGGGGCCGCCGAGCGACCGCGTCGGCTGGTGGTCGTGGCGACGCAGGTCGCCGAGCAGTCGTTTGACGTTGATGCCGATCTGCTCGTCAGCGATCTTGCGCCCATCGACCTGCTGATCCAGCGTGTTGGACGTTTACATCGTCATGTCCGGCCGGACGTCGACCGGCCGCACCGGCTGCGCCAGCCTCGCCTGATCGTCAGCGGGCTGCGCCTGGACGCCGCCGGCTTGCCGTCCTGGCCGGCCGGAAGCCGGGCGGTCTACGGTGACCATCCGCTCGTCCGCGCGGCGGCGCTCGTCCTCGACGCCGCGGCCGGTCCCGGCTGGTCGATACCCGCCCAGGTCCCGGCACTCGTCGCCGACGGGTACGGCGAGCATCCGCTCGGCCCGCCGTCCTGGACCGCGGCGGCTGAGCGGTACCGCCAGGACTGGCTGGACAAGGAAGCTGAACGCGCCGCGAAGGCTGCGAACTATCTTCTCGCCGGGGTGGATGCGCTCGGCGCAAAGACCCTGGATGGCCTGCACGATCGGTCGGCCGCGCCCCGGGAGGACGACGAGAGGATCGCCGCGGTGGTTCGCGACGGTCCCGAGTCGGTCGAGGTGGTCCTGGTCCGGCGGGCGCCAGACGGGGGCTTGCGGACGCTGGCCGGCCGGCCGCTGGGGCCCAACGGCGAGGCGGTCAACGGCGACGACGCTCTGCTCGAGGAAGTTGTCGGCGCGACCATCCGGCTGCCGCCGATCGAAGCGATCACCGCGGCCGCTCGGGCGGAGCTCGGCCCGCTCCCCGGCTGGTCCCGAGACGATCCGTGGCTGCGTCACGCCCGTGCGCTTGTGCTCGACGACAAACTGTCGGTGGCCTTTGGTAAATATCTGCTGACGTATGACAACGACCACGGTCTGCGGTATCAACGCCAGGGGGAGCGATGACCAGCTTCGACCTCGTCCACGAGCCGTGGATTCCAGTGATCCGTGACGGCCACCGCACCGACGTCAGTCTGGCCACCGCCTTCGCCGACGCCGCCGTGATCGACGGCCTGGCGGTCGACGACCCGCTGGAGGCCGTCGCTGTCCTCCGTCAGGTCCTGCTGCCCGTCATGCTGGACGCGCTGGGCGCGCCGCGTGACGACGACGAGTGGGCGGCGCGCTGGGAGACGGGAGGCCGCACAGCCGGCGACCCGATTGGCCGTTACCTCAGCGATCATGCCGCCCGGTTCGACGTGTTCCATCCCACCCAGCCGTTCGGGCAGGTCGCCGGGCTGCGCACGGGAAAGGACGAGACAAAACCGATCTCACTGCTCATCCCTCGGCTCGCCGCGGGCAACAACGTCCCATTGTTCTCAGCCCGGACCGAGGATGACCCGCCAGCGCTCAGCCCAGCGCGGGCGGTCCGAGCGCTACTGGCCGTCCAGTGCTGGGACACCGCCGCCATCAAGTCGGGCGCGGCCGACGACGACAAGGTCAAGGCCGGGAAAACCACCGGCAACCCGACTGGTCCGGTCGGCCAGCTCGGCGTCGTCATCCCGATCGGGCTGACCCTCTTCCAGACCCTGCTGCTCAACACGCCCATACTGCCGGCGGGGCTGCGCCAGCGGGATGCTCCCTGGTGGCGGCGGGAGCCCCCCACCGGACGCTGGGCCTCCCGGTCCGCACAGGGCCTGCTGGACCTGCTCACCTGGCAGTCCCGCCGAGTCCGGCTCGTGCTCGACCACGGCGACACGGTACCCACCGTGAGCCGGGTCGTCCTGACCGCCGGCGACCGGCTCGTGCCGCTCCCGCACGACCTCGAGCCCCACACCGCCTGGCGGCGGGTCGACAAGCCCAAGAAAGAAGACCCGCCGGTACGACCGGCCCGCCACCAGCCGGGACGGTCCGCCTGGCGCGGCCTGGAGGCGCTGCTGGCCACGATCCCGACCAGCGGCGAGCGGATGACCGCGCCGTCGCTGCTCACCCAGCTCGGCCGGCTCCGCACGGACGACTACCTCGCCGACGACATCCCCCTTCAGGTACTTACCGTGGGGGTGAGCTACGGCAACCAGTCGGCGGTCATCGAGGACGTCATGGTCGATGGTGTCCCGCTACCGGTCGCCGCGCTCGCCGGAGGAGACTCGGCGGTCCGGGACACCATCCTGGCCGTCGTCGGGCAGGCTGAGAAGCTGCGAGTCGCGGCCAACCGGCTCGGGGACGACCTTCGAGCCGCCGAACACGGCGAGAAGATTCCCTGGGACAAGGGCCAACGGCTCGGTGACACCCTCGTCCACAGCTTCACCCCCTACGTCCATCGGCTCCTGGCCGGGCTCCAACGGCGGCCCGACCTCACCGAACAGGCCGAGGATGCCTGGCGGGCCATTGCCCGCCGACTGGCCTTTGCCATCGCCGAACCCGCCCTGGCGGGGGCGGGCCCGGGAACATTCCTCGGCCGCGACCCGGACACCCCCTTCGGGCCTCGGCTCGCGACCGCCGAAGCGTCGTTCCGGCGCGCGCTCAACGATGCCCTCGGCCGGCCGGAAGACACCTCCACGGCATCCAGACCTACGACGGGGAACCCATGACCACCGAAGCCACACCGTCCGCTGACACGTCCGTTCCGGAGCAACGAAGCCAGGTCCGATACTTCTGGGAACGGACGGCGTCGGGGACAAGCCCGGACGGCGCGGCCCTGGCCGCCCTGCGGCGCGGTGTCGGCCGCGAGCCGGGCAGCGTCCCCTCGATGTGGCAGCATTACACCCTCCTCACGGCAGACGGTGGGATCAGCGCGCGCTTACGTGCCGAGCACGCCGCCCTCACCCTGTATGCCATTCATCAGCAGTCGCAGCCCAAGTCGGTGCACGACGCGGGCATCGGGGTCGGTGAAGCTGTTCAGATGCTGCGGGCCAGCGAGAAATTCAGCGTCGACGCTGTCGACCGGCGCTTCAACGCCGCCGCCACCGCCACATCACTGGACGAGTGCGCCTACCATCTCCGGGGCCTGGTCCGTCAGCTCCGGCAAATCTCCCAGCCGCTCGACTACACCGCCCTGCTCGACGACCTCATCGATTGGCAGCGTCCGGAGCGAATCGGCCGGGTCCGTCGCGACTGGGGACGACAGTACTTCCTCGGCCGTGACCGCGGCGGTCCTGACGGCACCAAGCCCGACCGCGCCAAATCTGCCCGCGCCAAATCCGACGGCACCAAGCCCGGCGGTTCCGCCACCCCCAACGACTGACACCCGCGGCGCGCATTTCCCCGCGGCCGTTGCGCCCGTACCGATCCCAATACCATCGCCCGATACCATCAGGATGAAGAGCATACCGATGCCTCTCTATGTTGACATTCATATTCTCCAGACCGTGCCCCCGTCGAACCTCAACCGGGATGACGCGGGCACACCGAAACAAGCCATTTACGGTGGGGTCAGGCGCGCGCGGGTATCGTCCCAGGCGTGGAAGCGGGCGACCCGCACCGCGTTCAGTGATCAGGTGGATCCAGCCCGGCTCGGTACCCGGACAAAAAAGATCTCAGCCCTGCTCCGCGAGCGGATCGCCGCGCGCGGCCTCACTGACCCGGAGGCGTGCGCCCGGATCACCAAGGCTCTCCTCGCTGACCTTGGCATCAAGGACGGGAAGAAAGAGACCGAGACCGCCTATCTGCTGTTCTTCGGCCGCCCGCAGCTCGAGCGGCTCATCGACCTGATCGAAGCCGACCTTCCTCAGCTCGCGGAGCTCGACGAAACGGCCCTCGCTGCCTCCCTCGGCCACGTCTCCATCAAAAAGGTGCTCGGCACCGGCCATCCGATCGACGTGGCCCTGTTCGGACGCATGGTCGCTGAGCTGCCTGATCTGAACGTCGACGCCGCGACCCAGGTCGCTCACGCCTTGTCCACCCACGCCGCCGAGGTCGAGTTCGACTACTACACGGCGGTCGATGACGAGAACCTCAAGGAGGAGACCGGCGCCGGAATGATCGGCACGGTGGAGTTCCAGTCCGCGACGCTCTACCGGTATGCGACCGTCGGCCTGCACCAACTCGCCGACAACCTCGGCGGCGACGTGGAGGCAGCCGTCGAGGCCCTGCGTGTCTTCCTCACCGCGTTCACCACCTCCATGCCGACCGGACACAGGAATTCCTTCGCGCACCGCACTGTCCCCAACCTCGTCACCGTCGCCCTGCGCGGCGACCAGCCGGTCAACCTCGTCTCCGCGTTCGAGAATCCCGTACGGGCCGGCAGCCGAAGCATCCTGGCGACCTCCGTCGACCGGCTGGCGAACGAGCTGGCCGAGGCCGCCTCGCTGTGGGGACGCCGGCCCGCGCTCGTCGCCTCCACCTACAGCACGAGCACGTCAACCGCTGGCGCAGACGATCTAGCCAGCACGCTCGGCCCATCGACGCCGTTCAAGGACGTCGTCGAGATGGTGACCGTGGCCGCGCGGGAGCGCCTCACCGGCGCGGCGCGATGAGCACATCGTCCTGTCTGGTCCTCCGGCTGGCCGGGCCGATCCAGTCATGGGGCGGCCCGAGCATGTTCAACCGCCGTGAAACCTCTCCCGAGCCGACGAAGAGCGGTCTTGTCGGCCTGCTCGCGGCCGCGCAGGGCCGCCGACGGGCCGACCCGATCGAAGACCTGCTCGCATTGACCTTCGGGGTTCGCACCGACCAGGCCGGGACTCTGCTCCGCGACTACCACACCGTCAGCGACTACCGTGGCCGCCCGTTGCCGTCGGCCGCCGTCACAGCCAAGGGGAAGCAGAAGCCGACATCGCCCGCGAAACTCACCCATGTCACCGAACGCTTCTACCTCCAGGACGCCGTCTTCATCGTCGCGATCGTCGCGCCCGACGACGTCCTCGTCGCCCTCGCCGATGCCATCCGCAATCCCGCCTTTCCCCTCGCGCTTGGCCGCCGAGCCTGCCCCCCGACCCAACCGGTGCTGATCACACCCGTCGGTCAGCCAGGCTCGACCGCCTGGGCCGGTGAGCTGCTCGACGTCCTCGGCCAGGTGCCCTGGTACGGCGGACACAGCCAGCGGCGTCAGCTCGAACGGCTGAAGTCCCCGCCGCGTCACCTCGACCTGCCCGTCACCCTCGACGATCCCGCCGGTGACGACATCCGGATGGACCTGCCAACGAGCTTCGACCCCCGAGACCGGTCCTTCACCAGCCGCCGGGTCCGTCAGACCTGGGTGCGCGTTCCCTCGCCCCACGTTGACAACCCGGATGCTGTCGACGCGGCCGACAGCCATGACCCCTTCGCGATTCTCGGATGGTGACCAGCCGTGACCTATTTGTCCCGAATATGGCTTAACCCGCTGCGGCGACAGAGCCAGAAGCTGCTCAGCAACCCGGAGAAATTGCACGCCGCCATACTTGGCGGCATCAGCCGCCAGCCGATCAGCGAACGCGTTCTCTGGCGTCTGGAAAGCGACCCGTCGCGCGGTGAGGCCCGCGATCGGCCGCGCCGTGAGTATCGAGCGGAGCTCTTGGTTCTCACCGAGTCAACCCCATCGTGGGAACACCTCATCGAACAGGCCGGCTGGGCCCATGCCGACGAGCCGCAGGCTCTCATCCGCGACTACCAGCCGCTGCTCGACCGCCTCGAGACGGGCCGGGAGTTCCGCTTCCGGCTCCGCGCGAACCCGGTCAGTTCCACCCGTACGCCGATGAACCCGTCGGTCAGCCAAAAAGAGCGCCTATCCCAGCCGCGTCCGCGCGGCGTCCGCGTTCCGCACCGGACCGCAACCCACCAGATCGCCTGGCTGACCAGCCGAGTCGAACGGTGGGGCTTTCACGTGCTCGACACCCCGGACGGTGACCCCGCGCTCCGCCTGACCGCCCGTGACCGCCTCACCTTCTACAAGCGAGGCGAAGGCGAGCCGGGTGCGGGTGCGGGTGCGGGTGCATCCAGCACCCGGGGCCATCGTGTCGTGCTGAGCACCGCAACCTTTGACGGAGCGCTGCGAGTGACTGATCCGGCTCTTGCCCGTCATACGTTGACGCACGGCGTCGGCTCCGCCAAAGCCTATGGATGCGGCCTCCTCACCCTCGCCGCCTACCGGCCGCCAGCCGAAACCGGCGGATGACATGTGGTGGCTGGCCAACCCACAGGACCTCCATCGCATCGAAGACCGCGTCTCCACCCTGTATGTCGAGAAATGCCATATCGATCGGGACGACAACGCCGTCGTGCTCGTGACCCGCGAACGTACCGTCAGGGTTCCAGCCGCGTTTGTCGCGAGCTTGCTGATCGGCCCAGGAACCCGAATCACCAGCGGTGCCGTCCGGCTGCTCGCCGACTCCGGCACCGCCGTATGCTGGGTCGGCGATCGCGCGGTCCGCATGTACGCCGCCGGTCTCGGACCCAGCCGAGGCGCCGGGCTGCTCCTCCGTCAGGCATACCTGGTAACCCGTACCAAGGAACGTCTCGGTGTCGCGCGACGCATGTACGGCAAACGCTTCCCCGACGACGACGTATCCCAAGCCACGATGCAACAGCTCCGTGGCCGGGAGGGCGCCCGCGTCAAGAAAATCTACCGACAGCACTCAGAACGCACCGGCATTGAATGGTCCGGACGCGCGTACAAACCAGGTGAACCCTACGCCGCCGGCGACGACATCAACCGGCTCCTGTCGGCAGGTCACACCTGCCTCTACGGAATATGCCACGCCGCTGTCGTAGGAATAGGAGCCAGCCCAGCACTCGGATTCGTCCACACCGGCGGAGCCACCTCCTTCGTCCTCGACATAGCTGACCTCTACAAGGCGGAATACACAATTCCGCTCGCCTTCGACCTCGCCGCCGCCGGCCGAACCGAGGAACGCGACATCCGGACCGCCTTCCGCGACCGCGTCGCCGATGGCAAGCTCATGGCCCGCATTGTCCGCGATATCAAAGATCTGCTTCTCGGCGAAGGAACGGATATCGATGACCAAGATGAACTTCACCTGTGGGATGAGGTCAACGACCGCGTCCCCGGCGGGGTCAACTGGGCCATCGACATGGTCGACAGCTGGGATGACGTCAGCTTTCTCGGCATCACAGGCCCGGACATCGACGACCACCGGCCACCGCTGTGACCGTCATCGTCCTCATAGCAGTGGCCGACGGCCTGCGCGGGCACCTCACCCGATGGATGATCGAGATAACGGCCGGTGTGTTCGTCGGCAACCCCAGCGCCCGGGTCCGCGACCGACTTTGGACCGTCCTGACCGCTCGCGTCAACGACGGCCAGGCAGTCATGATCGAACCAGCCAACAACGAACAAGGCTGGACCGTCCGCACCGCTGGCCGCGATCGAGGCTACCCCGTCGACTACGACGGACTGATACTGTTTGCCCGTCCACGCCGCTAAAGCCGCAGGTCAGCAAGTGTCGTCCCCGCACGCGCGGGGATCTTCCGAGTATGGCTCTGACAGCAGCAGACGACGAAGCGTCGTCCCCGCACGCGCGGGGATCTTCCTAGATATATACGACCGGTTTCCAGCTCGCTGAGGTCGTCCCCGCACGCGCGGGGATCTTCCGCCGGAAACCACTGTCATACAGATCCCGAACCAGTCGTCCCCGCACGCGCGGGGATCTTCCAGCCGGTAGGTGGGCCTTGTGGGCACGCTCGACGGTCGTCCCCGCACGCGCGGGGATCTTCCCCCCCGTGTGAAAGCCCGGCATGCGGCGGCGTTGTCGTCCCCGCACGCGCGGGGATCTTCCCGAGGCCACCGGCCATATGGATCAGACGTCGGAGTCGTCCCCGCACGCGCGGGGATCTTCCCGACTGGATGCCGTCGCTGCTGCGCCGCGCCGAGTCGTCCCCGCACGCGCGGGGATCTTCCGATCTCTCACGCCGCGAAAAGATCATCGGCATCGTCGTCCCCGCACGCGCGGGGATCTTCCACGTGGCGCACGCCCAGCCGACGTGGACCGGCCGTCGTCCCCGCACGCGCGGGGATCTTCCCACGACGGGCCGTCCGACGGCGAGCCGGGCTCGGTCGTCCCCGCACGCGCGGGGATCTTCCGCGCAACAGCCTGTCCGCCCAGGGCCTGTCGGCGTCGTCCCCGCACGCGCGGGGATCTTCCCTTCGGGCTTGGTGACATAACCGAGCTGCTGGAGTCGTCCCCGCACGCGCGGGGATCTTCCGCGCAACAGCCTGTCCGCCCAGGGCCTGTCGGCGTCGTCCCCGCACGCGCGGGGATCTTCCTCCAGGCGCCGGCGATCAATGCGCCCGAGACGAGTCGTCCCCGCACGCGCGGGGATCTTCCCCGACGATCAGATCATTGCCCTGCTGGCGACCTGTCGTCCCCGCACGCGCGGGGATCTTCCGATCGTGCTCACCATGCCGGGATGCGACGGGACGTCGTCCCCGCACGCGCGGGGATCTTCCATGCGGACCGACGTTGAGCGAAGATAGTGTTGAGTCGTCCCCGCACGCGCGGGGATCTTCCACCCCCGGCCCGGCTCAGGGTGGACCAGGCCCAGTCGTCCCCGCACGCGCGGGGATCTTCCGCGGACCATTCCGTTCGCAGCCCGGACAGGACAGTCGTCCCCGCACGCGCGGGGATCTTCCGTGGTACCGCCAGGGGTGCGGTACGGGCGTATGGTCGTCCCCGCACGCGCGGGGATCTTCCGGCTGTTGGTGGCATCGAGAGCGCCATCAGCATGTCGTCCCCGCACGCGCGGGGATCTTCCGCTTGCCCGGATGGCCCGCAGGGGCGAGCTCGCGTCGTCCCCGCACGCGCGGGGATCTTCCTGTCGACTCGGTGCCGGTGTAGCCACCCTGACGGTCGTCCCCGCACGCGCGGGGATCTTCCCATCGTGCCGCGCCCCAGCTGGCGGCTCGGCTCCAGGCGTCGTCCCCGCACGCGCGGGGATCTTCCTGGGGTTGGAAGATTTCTTTCGGTAGTCCAACCGTCGTCCCCGCACGCGCGGGGATCTTCCGCAATACCTACACCCTGGACACATCCGTTGCCAGTCGTCCCCGCACGCGCGGGGATCTTCCCGGATCGCGGCCGGCTTCGCCCGGATCACCGGAGTCGTCCCCGCACGCGCGGGGATCTTCCCGCGCCGACCGGGGCCAGGAGCGCGCCGATGCCGTCGTCCCCGCACGCGCGGGGATCTTCCTCATCTGAGCCAGGGAGGCACCATCCCCGCCCCGTCGTCCCCGCACGCGCGGGGATCTTCCCCACCTCATGGTGAGTCATACGGACGCTGACGTGTCGTCCCCGCACGCGCGGGGATCTTCCGCGGGTGACGCGGCGCGGCCGTAGGTCGGTCCAGTCGTCCCCGCACGCGCGGGGATCTTCCCTCACCGACCCCACCCCGGTGCTAGTGGTGATGGTCGTCCCCGCACGCGCGGGGATCTTCCGAGTTGCGCCGCCGAAGGTTGCTAACCGGGTACGTCGTCCCCGCACGCGCGGGGATCTTCCCTCGCGGCGGTCCTTCAGCCGCACTGGACCGTCGTCGTCCCCGCACGCGCGGGGATCTTCCGTCGGTCGGCGAGCCGGACGGTGGTGATCGTGGGTCGTCCCCGCACGCGCGGGGATCTTCCCCCAGGAGGCCAGGCCGGCGGTCGACCTGCGTCGTCGTCCCCGCACGCGCGGGGATCTTCCTAAACCGCCCCGCTACCAGACGATCCGGTGGCCGTCGTCCCCGCACGCGCGGGGATCTTCCGCGCCTATGAAAGCTCCGCGCCCGGCACCAGCCGTCGTCCCCGCACGCGCGGGGATCTTCCGGTCTGCGCTCGCTCCCTCACCCCGGTCGTCAGGTCGTCCCCGCACGCGCGGGGATCTTCCCAGAGGATGGTCGCGGCGCCCCAGCGTCCCGCGGTCGTCCCCGCACGCGCGGGGATCTTCCGACCTCCAGGCGGGTGTCCTGCTGGGCGGGCCAGTCGTCCCCGCACGCGCGGGGATCTTCCGGCCGCGTCATCCAGGCCCAGGGCCGTCTTGATGTCGTCCCCGCACGCGCGGGGATCTTCCCAGACCAGCCGGGCGCGCGATGCGCGCGGACCGGTCGTCCCCGCACGCGCGGGGATCTTCCCCCCTGCCCGAGACGGTTGGTGGCAGGTTGAATGTCGTCCCCGCACGCGCGGGGATCTTCCATGGTCGGCCGATGGGGCTCAGCTGGCGTGCGGGTCGTCCCCGCACGCGCGGGGATCTTCCCGAGATCCCGTTAGCGGTACCCTGATCGCAGATGTCGTCCCCGCACGCGCGGGGATCTTCCGATTCTGGTTGACTGCGGGCAGCACAGGAGAGAGTCGTCCCCGCACGCGCGGGGATCTTCCCCGGCCTGCGGCGCTGATGGGATCGCGCTCAACGTCGTCCCCGCACGCGCGGGGATCTTCCTACGCACGCAGCCAGGAGACCGACCGTGGCTGAGTCGTCCCCGCACGCGCGGGGATCTTCCCCTCGGCACCCTCACTGTCCCAGAGGGCGCGACGTCGTCCCCGCACGCGCGGGGATCTTCCTGGGACCGGGATTGGCTGACGCTCGGCCCGTGTGTCGTCCCCGCACGCGCGGGGATCTTCCTGGAGCCTGGGCCGAGCTGATCCGCGCGCGGCAGTCGTCCCCGCACGCGCGGGGATCTTCCCCTTCGTACCATTCCCTACGCCGTGAGGGTGATGTCGTCCCCGCACGCGCGGGGATCTTCCCAGACCGGGGCCGAGACCACGGCTCCGGCGATGGTCGTCCCCGCACGCGCGGGGATCTTCCCTCCAACGCCAATGCGATTCCGCTGGGCACCTCGTCGTCCCCGCACGCGCGGGGATCTTCCCCACCGGTTTGCCGACATCGCGGCCGAGCTCGGGTCGTCCCCGCACGCGCGGGGATCTTCCTGGAGCCTGGGCCGAGCTGATCCGCGCGCGGCAGTCGTCCCCGCACGCGCGGGGATCTTCCCCTTTGTCCGCAAGGTACCCGGCACCGGCTGTGGTCGTCCCCGCACGCGCGGGGATCTTCCTGGCAGCCAGCCGTTCGCGCACCCGACATTCGGGTCGTCCCCGCACGCGCGGGGATCTTCCTTTTTTGAGCATGCCGCCACACCGAACATGGTCGTCGTCCCCGCACACGCGGGGATCTTCCCCCGGCCCGGACCAGCGTTGCGACGGTCGTCGCGTCGTCCCCGCACGCGCGGGGATCTTCCCTCGGCGGCCGGCGGCCTGGGCGACCGCGTCGTGTCGTCCCCGCACGCGCGGGGATCTTCCGTTCCCTGACAGTCTCCCCGCTCACGCTCACCTGTCGTCCCCGCACGCGCGGGGATCTTCCTCCACGATGATCGACCTGTGCACGTCGACCTGGGTCGTCCCCGCACGCGCGGGGATCTTCCTTCCGAGTCTCTCATTCTGGCCATTCGGGCTGTGTCGTCCCCGCACGCGCGGGGATCTTCCGCCAAGCGCGTGTCCGATGCGGTGACGCTGCACGTCGTCCCCGCACGCGCGGGGATCTTCCCAGCTACCAGCCGGAACGAGCGGGGATTGCCGAGTCGTCCCCGCACGCGCGGGGATCTTCCGCTGTCCCAGCTCGAGGACAGCCGCGTCGATCTGTCGTCCCCGCACGCGCGGGGATCTTCCGACGGATTACACGGTGGCCGCTGGTGCGATGACGTCGTCCCCGCACGCGCGGGGATCTTCCGGCTGTTCCAAACCTCGGACGTCCGCTCGTCGAGTCGTCCCCGCACGCGCGGGGATCTTCCGTCCACGTTCCTGCAGTGGCTGGCCACCGCCGCGTCGTCTCCGCACGCGCGGGGATCTTCCGACCTACGTCGACCCGGTCACCCTCGCGGCCGAGTCGTCCCCGGACGCGCGGGGATCTTCCCCCGGACGCGCGGGGGCAGGAGAGCCGCACCGGGTCGTCCCCGCACGCGCGGGGATCTTCCGGACGTCGGTATCAAACCGGGATTCCAGTCCCTGTCGTCCCCGCACGCGCGGGGATCTTCCTCTCCAACGGGTCTGGCCAGTCCGTCTCCCCGTGTCGTCCCCGCACGCGCGGGGATCTTCCCTCCACGCGCACCGTCGCCGGCCCAACGAGGTAGTCGTCCCCGCACGCGCGGGGATCTTCCCATGGTCAGCCGGTGGCCATCCCCGTCGCACGAGTCGTCCCCGCACGCGCGGGGATCTTCCTTGCGTGGTGTTCCGCCTGGCCGACCCGCTGGGCGTCGTCCCCGCACGCGCGGGGATCTTCCCCGCGCCACCGCGCGCCGCCACGTGTCCTCGAGGTCGTCCCCGCACGCGCGGGGATCTTCCCCCGTCCCGCCCGTCACCGACGCCCCATCCACCGTCGTCCCCGCACGCGCGGGGATCTTCCCGCCCCGAAGAGCTGCTCTTGGAGGTATGAGGCGTCGTCCCCGCACGCGCGGGGATCTTCCCCGCAGCAGGCGCCACGGGCGGAGCAGGAGCCAGTCGTCCCCGCACGCGCGGGGATCTTCCGATCCAGTTCGCGCGCCGCGACATGCACGACCTGTCGTCCCCGCACGCGCGGGGATCTTCCCGATTACGAGACGTTTATCGAGCCGTTCGAGTCGTCGTCCCCGCACACGCGGGGATCTTCCCGCGAAGCGGTACGGCTCCGGTGGGCGGGCCGACGGGACTTCGGATAATTCCACTCGAACGGGACGTAGCGACCATGCGAGAGCCTGCCGGGCGTCGGTGCCCAGCGGCCGGACCACGACCGTCCCGAGGTGAACACGTGGCCTGGCCTGGAGGGGTATCCGGCGGCTGGGGTCGGCGGGCGTGACCATGTGTACTCCCAGCTGTCACTCGTGGCGGCCGGGGGCGCACCAGACGATCTCGATGGAGGTGGCTACAAGCGCGTACGTTGCGTGGGCACGGTCGACGCTTGCGAAGGTGCCGCACAGGTTGCCGTCGGGGCTCACGAGGTTGACATGGTCGTGATGGGCGAGCCCCCACACGAGGATCCGGTAATCCGCGCTGTCGTCGACGAGTGCGAACAGGCGTGGCGCCTGCCGGGCGACGAACGCCGCGACCGGTTCTGCCGGTTCCGGCGCGGTGGTGGGCGGACGGGGGTCGGTCTGTCCGGTATCCCTGGTTGCGGGGTGGTGGAGGCTGGCGAGCGTCATGGGTGCTCCTTCGTGCTGGCCGGGGGTGCGCTGTGTGGGCAGGGACCGGCGAGACCGAGAACGGCCGAGGCTGCCGCGTCGACCTGGTGACGGGCGGTCGTGAGATCGCCGGTTCCGGCCCGGTCGGTGCGGTCGTAGTGCTCCAGGGCGTCGCAGAGCGCGGCCCAGCGGCGGGAGGCCGGATCGATCGGGGGGACGAACCGGCCGAGCACCTGCGCCATCTGGTCGGCCGGTGCCAGGTCGCGCATCCTGGCCAGCAGCACCACAGGGCGCAGGTGCTCGGGCACGGCAGAGCGGACGATCGTCATCGGCGCACGGCCCCGGCCGGACGTCGCGGTGACGGGTGGTGGTGTGGTGCCGGTCGGTCACGCCGTATCCGGGGGACGGGCGGTGCCAGTCGTCGAGTCCGCGGAGACGGTCGATGACCCGTTGCAGGGTGGCCGGGTCGTGGTGGAAGGCGACCGGGGCGGCGGGGGCTGGTACGGGTGCAGGCGCGCGGGTCGGCAACGCCGCGGTGCTGTCGGTGGGGACTGCCGGACCTGTACGCCGAAGACGGTGTCCTGAACGGCACCGCTCATGGATCCGGTGAGGAAGCCGCCCTCAGTGACGTGCTCTTCGCCGGGGACCGCCTCACCTGGTCCCAGTCCATCACCAAGCCCCTGCGCCTGAACCTCACCTTCGACATGGTCGTCAACGGCGACACCATGACGGGCAAGTCCAAGGCGGGCCGCCTGCCAACCTCCAAAGTCACCGGCCAGCGCCGCACCGCCTGATCTCAGGGGATCAGGACGGTCGTGCCGGCCAGCTGCCCGGTGGCGGCTTCGTCGTGGACCACCGTCCGCCCGATGGGTAGGTGGAGGGTTCCCCGCGCCACTGCCCGTCGTAGAGTGATCGCGTGACGGCAGGTCGCCTTGCGGCGGTGACGGTTGAGGGGTACACCTCAATCCGCTCGGCACGGGTCCGGCTGGGTGGGCTGAACGTCCTGATCGGCCCGAACGGGGCGGGTAAGAGCAACTTCGTCTCCGCGCTGGAGCTGCTGGGGCGGATCCTCGACGAGGACCTGCAGCTGTTCGTCGGGCTGCGCGGCGGCGCCGGGGCACTGCTGCACGGCGGTCCGCGAGGCGGAACGCCCGGGATCACAGTCCGGATAGAGGCGCCGCCACACGCCTACCTGGCACGTCTGGTCCCCAGCGCACGCGATGAGCTGGTCTTTGAAACGGAGGAAATCTCCGGGCTGGCAGAGACCGCAGTGCTGGGCCATGGGCACAGGGAGACACTGCTGCACCGGAGGACTGGCAGCCGGGCTGAACGGGCGACAGCGGGCCAGGTGACAGAGATCCTGGACGGCTGCCGAGTGCACCACTTTCACGACACCAGCCGAACCGCACCGGTGAAACGGTTCGCCAACCCGGCGGACAACCTCACCCTCGCCCCCGACGCGGGGAACCTCGCGGCCTATCTGCTACGCCTGGCAACCGAGGACACCGCAGCCTACCGGCGGATTGTGCGGGCCGTCGGGCAGGTTGCGCCCTTCTTCCGGGACTTTGTGCTGGTGGGGGAACATGCCGGTGTCCGGCTGCGCTGGCGGCAGGCCGGGATGGACGGGGTCCTCGGCCCTGAGTCGCTGTCCGACGGCACCCTGCGCTTCATCTGCCTGGCCACGCTGCTGCTGTGTCCCGACCCACAACCATTGATCATTCTAGATGAGCCGGAACTTGGCCTACACCCGTTCGCCTTGGTCCAGCTCGCTGGCATGCTGCGCTCCGCCAGCCAGACCAGCCAGATCGTCGTGGCCACCCAGTCCGTCCCCCTCGTCGACCATGTCGACCATGTCGACCATGTCGACCTCATCATCGTCGACCGAACGGACGGCATCTCCACCTTCCACCGCCCCAACCCAGCCGATCTCGCGGCCTGGCTGGACGACTACTCGCTGGGCGAACTGTGGCAGAAGAACATCCTCGGCGGCCTGCCCACCCGGGAAGACGGCTGACCCTCGTGCGCTCGCTCTATCTTCTCGCCGAGGGTCAGGGCGAGTTCGTGGTCATCGACTCCGTTGGTGACTGCTGGTGTTGCCGATGGGTGGGACTCGTTGTCATCGCGGGGTTTTCCATCCATCGGTCGAACGACGCATGACCACGCCGTTACGTTTTTACGACAGCTTTCGGTGTGTCGCGCGGCCGGGAGCACGGGGCTGTCCGTAGACTCGCGACTGCGCCCGGAAAAGTCCGTCAAAAGCCAAGAATCGTGGCGTACCCGGCCACCATCTCTGGGAGGAGTGCCCGCCACGGTGCCTCTCACCTCCAGTGGGCTCACTGCCTCGGCCTCGTGGCGACGCGGGCGTGGCCGTATGCTCATCGCGCTTGTGGTCGTCATCCTGTTACTGGCCGTGGCCGGTGTCGGGTACGTCGTGAAGACCCGCGCCGACGCGCGCGCCGCGGACCACGCGGCGGCCGGCGCCGCCCAGGCATACCTCGCCAGCTGGCAGAACCTCGGTTCGCTCGGCGACCCGGGTGGGGACACGGCCGTGACCACCGCCGCGCAGGATCAGGGCCGGGCCGGCGTGACCGCTGCCAGCGTGCCAGCCACCATCACCGTGGACCAGCTCGTGGCAACGATGGTCGACGTCCGCACCAGGCTGAACGTCGCGGGAGCCCGCTTCGCAGCCGGCCCGTTGCATCGCCAGGACGCGACGGCGACGGTCGGTTACTCGGCGACCCTCGTCCTCACGGGCTTCGGTGAGCCGTACACCTACGATGGCGTGCTGCATCTGGTGCGCCGCGGCAAGGCCTGGAAGGTGCAGGCCCGTCCCGACTCGGTCAACCCGGCGCTGGCGCCCGGCCTCCGGCTGGACCGTACCCCCTCCACGGGCAAGCGGGGCCAGCTGCTCGACGCGAACGGGCAGCCGCTC
>NZ_CAKJTO010000008.1:0-20310 GCF_917627405.1 Protofrankia sp. Cj5 | reverse complement strand
GGGGCTGACGCGGAGCTTGCCGGCAACCTGATCGGTCAGGTCTCCCCGCTGTCGGGGCTGCAACGGGTGTATGACCCCGACCTCGCCCCCCACGGCGGCACGGTGGTCGTCCGCAACGATCGGAACGAGACGGTCAGCACCCTGCGGGCGTATCCGATGGCGGATGGCAAGGATGTCCGGACCACGCTCGACCTGAAGGTGCAGCGCGCCGGTGAGGCCGCGGTGGCAACAGCCATCAAGCCCAACGGGGCACTGGTCGCTATCGACACCCGGACCGGCGGGGTCCTGGCCCTGGTGAACCATCCGCTCAACGGCTACGGCCGGGCCGTGATCGGCAGGTACCCGCCGGGCTCCACCTTCAAGATTGTCACCGCGACCGCGGCGCTGATGGCCGGTAAGGACGCGAACACCTCGTTGGACTGCACGCAGACGGTGGCAGTCGGTGGGCGTACGTTCCAGAACGCCGAGGCCGAACAGTTCGGCCCGATTCCGCTGCGGGCGGCGTTCGCCCGTAGCTGCAACACCGCGTTCATCCGTCTCGAGCAGTCGCTGCCGGACTCCGCGCTGGAACAGGCCGCGAAGCTGTATGGCTTCGACGGCACCCAGCCGCTGCCGATCGCGAGTGTCGGTGGCTCGTTCCCGCCGCCCAAGGACGCGGTCGAGTCGGCGTCCGCCGCGATCGGGCAGGGCAAGGTGTCCGCGAGCCCACTGCAGATGGCGAGCGTGGCGGCGGCCGTGGCCAGCGGGACCTGGCGCCAGCCTTTCATAGCCGGCAGTGCGCCCAGGAGCAATGCGTTGCCCCCGGCGGTGGTCGCGCCGTTGCAGGATTTCATGCGCGCGGTGGTCACCGAGGGCACGGCGAACGCGGTTGCCTTTCCTGGTGAGGTGCATGGCAAGACCGGCACGGCCGAGTACAAGGACGGCAACCCGCCGCCGACCCACGGCTGGTTTGTCGGCTACCGCGGCACTGTCGCGTTTGCGGTCATCGTTGAGGACGGGGGCTTCGGCGCGCAGTCGGCGGCCCCGGTGGCGGCCCGTTTCCTGGCGGGCCTGGGCACCCCCTGAGCATCGCCGCCCCCTGACCGTCGCCGGTGGTTGTCCGGGACGTGGTGTTTCGTTGTGGTTGCGCGGAGGACCTTGACGGGGGCGCGAATGTCGGGGAAGGTGGTCGCATGCTTTCCGGAATCCTCGTACGTGAAGAGCGTGCGTAGCCGATCAGAGACCTTGGTCGAGTACAGACTGCGTGCGCCGCCCCTCAGTGCCTTCTGGCACGGGGGGTTTTTTTATGTCCGGCACGACCCACCCGTCACTCCCGTGGAACGTCAAGGAAGACGATCAGATGAGCAGAGAGATCACCGGAGCGCAGTCGCTCGTGCTTTCGCTGGAGGAGGCCGGAGCCGACGTGGTCTTCGGCATTCCCGGCGGCGCGATCCTGCCGTTGTATGACCCGTTGTACGACGCTGAGCGTCTCCGCCACATCCTGGTTCGCCACGAGCAGGGGGCGGGGCACGCCGCCGAGGGTTACGCGCAGGCGACCGGCCGGGTGGGCGTGTGCGTCGCGACCTCCGGGCCGGGCGCGACGAACCTGGTCACGCCGATCGCGGACGCCTACATGGACTCGGTGCCCATGGTGGCGATCACCGGCCAGGTGCCGAGCGCGGCGATCGGGACGGACGCCTTCCAGGAAGCCGACATCTGTGGCATCACGCTGCCGATCACGAAGCACAACTTCCTGGTGCACTCCGCGGACGACATCCCGCGCACGATCGCCGAGGCGTTCCACCTGGCTTCGACGGGACGTCCCGGGCCGGTCCTGGTCGACCTGCCCAAGGACATCCTGCAGTCGACGACGGCGGTACTGCCGGGCGACATCTGGCCTCCCACGCTGTGTCTGCCTGGCTACCGGCCGGTTACCCGACCGCACGCCAAGCAGATCCGGGAGGCGGCGAAGCTCATCAGCTCCGCCCGTCGCCCGGTCCTGTACGTCGGTGGCGGCGTGCTCAAGGCACGCGCCGCCGCCGAGCTGCGCGCATTCGCCGAGCTCACCGGCATCCCGGTGGTGACGACGCTGATGGCGCGTGGCGCCTTCCCCGACTCTCACCCCCAGCATCTCGGTATGCCCGGCATGCACGGGTCGGTCGCCGCGGTGACGGCGCTACAGAAGTCCGATCTGCTGATCGCCCTGGGCGCCCGGTTCGACGACCGGGTGACCGGGAGGCTTGCCTCCTTCGCGCCGAAGGCCGCGGTCATCCACGCCGACATCGATCCGGCTGAGATCGGGAAGAACCGGGCCGCGGACGTGCCGATCGTCGGGGACTGCCGGGAAGTGATCATTGATCTCACTGCCGCGCTGCGGGAGGAGCCGCGGGCGGACCTCGGTGGCTGGTGGCGACAGCTCGACGGCTGGCGCCGGACCTACCCGTTGGGCTACGACCGGCCGGCGGACGGCTCGATCGCGCCGCAGCACGCCATCGAACGGATCGGCGCGATCGCCGGGCCGGACGCGCTGTATGTCGCCGGGGTCGGCCAGCACCAGATGTGGGCGGCGCAGTTCATCTCCTACGAACATCCCTACACCTGGCTGAACTCCGGTGGCCTGGGCACCATGGGCTATGCCGTGCCCGCCGCGATGGGCGCCAAGGCCGGCCGGCCCGACGCGACCGTGTGGGCGATCGACGGCGACGGCTGTTTCCAGATGACCAACCAGGAGCTGGCGACCTGTGCCCTGGAAGGCATCCCGATCAAGGTTGCCATCATCAACAACGGTTCGCTGGGCATGGTCCGGCAGTGGCAGACCCTCTTCTACGACCAGCGTTACTCCAACACCGAGCTCGGTACCCACGCGGGCGGCGCCAGGAATCATCCACGCCGGGTGCCGGACTTCGTCCGGCTCGCCGAGGCGCTCGGCTGTGTGGGCCTGCGCTGTGAGTCGCCGGACGAGGTCGACGCCACCATCGAGAAGGCCATGGCGATTGACGACGCACCGGTTGTGGTGGATTTCATCGTCCACCCCGACGCGATGGTGTGGCCGATGGTCGCCGCTGGCGCGAGCAACGACGAGATCAGGGTCGCCCGCGACATCGCCCCCGACTTCGACTACGAAGAGGTCTGACACGGTGACCACACACACGTTGTCGGTGTTGGTCGAGAACAAACCCGGTGTCCTCGCGCGTGTCGCGGGACTGTTCTCCCGGCGTGGTTTCAACATCGAGTCGCTCGCGGTCGGACCGACCGAGCACGATGACATCTCCCGCATGACGATTGTCGTGGCGGTCGATGAGCTACCGCTGGAACAGGTGACGAAACAGCTCAACAAACTGGTCAACGTCATAAAGATCGTCGAGATGGACCCGGCCGCGTCGGTCCGGCGGGAGCTGATTCTGCTCAAAGTGCGGGCTGACCTGTCGGTTCGTTCGCAGGTCCTGGAAATCGTCGCGCTCTTTCGCGCGAAGGTGGTCGACGTCGTACCCGACGCGGTCACCGTGGAGGCCACCGGGACTCGCGACAAGCTCGACGCCCTCATCCGGATGCTGGAGCCGTTCGGTATCAGGGAACTGGTCCAGTCCGGCATGGTCGCGCTTGGGCGCGGTTCTCGATCGATCACCGATCGTAGTCTGCGGGCTGTCGAGCGGACGGCCTGACCCTCGTTTCGACGTCCCTGCGGCCCGGCGTCCGTCGGTGCCGTGTTCAATCCCCCCAAGGAGAGATTCGATCATAATGGCCGAGATCTACTATGACGCCGACGCGTCGCTTGACAACATCAGCAACCGCAGGGTCGCCATCATCGGTTACGGCAGCCAGGGCCACGCGCACGCACTCAACCTGCGGGACAGCGGTGTTGACGTCCGGGTCGGCCTGCCTGAGCACAGCCGCAGCCGGGCGAAGGCCACCGACCAGGGGTTGCGGGTGCTCACGCCGGCCGAGGCGTCCGCCGAAGCAGATGTGATCATGCTGCTCGCGCCGGACACGGCCCACCGCAAGATCTATGCGGAGTCCATCGCGCCGAACCTCGCGCCGGGCAAGGCCCTCGCGTTCGGGCATGGTTTCAACATCCGCTACGGTCTGATCGAAGTGCCGGCCGGGGTGGACGTGTTCATGGTCGCCCCGAAGGGCCCCGGCCACCTCGTCCGGCGGACCTTCACCGAGGGGAAGGGCGTTCCCGTGCTCGTCGCGGTGGAGGCCGACGCCTCGGGCGGCGCGCTGCCGCTGGCGCTCGCGTACGCCAAGGCGATCGGCGGTACCCGCGCGGGCGCGCTCCGCACGACTTTCACCGAGGAGACCGAGACGGACCTCTTCGGCGAGCAGGCGGTCCTGTGCGGGGGCGCGAGCGCGCTGGTGCAGGCTGGTTTTGAAACGCTGGTCGAGGCCGGGTACCAGCCTGAGGTGGCCTACTTCGAATGCCTGCACGAGCTCAAGCTGATTGTCGACCTCATGTATGAGGGCGGTATCAGCCAGATGCGCTACTCGATTTCCGATACCGCCGAGTACGGTGACGTCACCCGCGGCCCACGGGTGGTGACACCAGCGGTAAGGGAAGAAATGCGCCGCATTCTCACCGAGATCCGGGATGGGTCGTTCGCTCGCGAGTGGATCGCCGAGGACGACGCCGGCCGCCCGAATTTCACCAAGCTCGTGGAGGAGGGGAAGAACCACCCGATCGAGCGGGTCGGGGCCCAGCTGCGGCCACTGATGTCCTGGATCTCCAAGCCGGCTGGCTGACGACCGCTTTCGAGTGGGCGGGCCGCACCCGTGGGGCCTGTCCACTCGGTACGCTTGGCCGCGCTCGCTGGTATCCGCGTCCACCGGCACGCGGGCCCGCGAGGATCTGTCCGTGCCGTCCTCTCGTGTCTTTTTCCACAAGGCCGTCTTCCCAAGGAGCCCTACCGTGCCCGTCGTCCTGGTTGCCGAGGAACTCTCACCAGCCGGGCTGGAGCTGCTGTCCGGCGAGTTCGAGGTCCGTCACGTCGACGGGGCCGACCGGGCCGCGCTGCTGGGCGCGGTCGCGGACATCGACGCTCTGATCGTGCGCAGCGCGACCCGGGTGGACGCGGAGGTGCTTGCGGCGGCCGGGTCGCTCAAGGTCGTGGCCCGCGCCGGGATCGGGCTGGACAACGTCGACGTCGCAGCCGCGACGACCCGCGGTGTCATGGTTGTCAACGCTCCGCTGTCGAACATCCTCAGCGCCGCCGAGCATGCTGTCGCGCTGCTGGTGGCGGTGGCCCGCCGGATTCCCGCGGCCAACGCGGCGCTGCGCGCCGGTGAGTGGAAACGGTCGAAGTACGTCGGGGTCGAGCTCGCGGACAAGACCGCGGGTGTCGTCGGGCTCGGGCGTATCGGCGTGCTGGTCGCGCAGCGGCTGTCGGCGTTCGGTATGCGGATGGTCGCCTACGACCCGTACGTCTCGGTGGCCCGCGCCGCCCAGATGGGTGTCCGCCTGGTCGAGCTCGACGAGCTGCTGGCCATCAGCGACGTCATCACGATCCACCTGCCGAAGACCCCGGAGACACTCGGCCTCATCGGCAAGGACGAGCTTGAGCGCGTCAAGCCGGGTGTGATCATCGTTAACGACGCCCGGGGCGGGCTCATCAACGAGTCGGCGCTGGCTGACGCCATCCGGGACGGCCGGGTCGGCGGTGCCGGTATCGACGTGTTCGCCACCGAGCCGACCACCTCCTCGCCATTGTTCGAGCTCGACAATGTCGTGGTCACCCCGCATCTGGGGGCCTCCACCCAGGAGGCGCAGGACAAGGCGGGTCTTGCCGTCGCCCGGTCGGTACGCCTGGCGCTGCGCGGTGAGTTCGTGCCGGACGCGGTGAACGTGCAGGCGGGTGGAGTCGTGGCCGAGGAGGTGCGGCCTGGGCTCCCGCTCGCGGAGAAGCTCGGCCAGCTGTTCACGGGGATCGCCGGAGGGCTCGCCGCCGGGATCACCGTTGAGGTCCGCGGCGAGATTGCCGCCCATGACGTGTCCGTGTTGCAGCTCGCCGCTCTCAAGGGAGTGTTCACCGACATCATCGAGAAGCAGGTCACCTACGTCAACGCGCCGCTGCTCGCCGCGGAGCGGGGGGTCGACGTCCAGCTTGAGACGTCGGAGGAAAGCCCCGACTACCGCAATCTCGTCACGGTGCGCGGGGTGCTGGCGGACGGTACGACCGTGTCGGTCAGTGGCACGCTCACCGGTCCCCGTCAGGTCGAGAAGGTCACCGCGATCGACGACTTCGAGGTGGATCTCCGCCCCCAGGCGCACCTGGCGTTCTTTCGTTACGCCGACCGGCCGGGTGTCGTCGGAGCGGTTGGCGCGCTGCTGGGCGAAGCCCAGATCAACATTGCGAGTGCGCAGGTCAGCAGGCGCAAGGCCGGCGGTGAGGCGCTGATGTCGCTCTCGCTCGACGACGCGGTGCCCCAGGACATCCTGACCGAGATCGCGAAGATCATCGGAGCGTCCGCGGCACGTGCGGTCAGCCTCAGCGACGAGTAGGAGACGGCTGGTTAGAGCGCCCGGCAATAGGGGACGCGGCGTCGCGGGGCTGGGGCACGCACCTCGCCGCGTTGTCGTCAGTCGCCACCCAACGCCAGGGTGGCTCCCTCCGCCGCCTCGCGATGCACGCACCCCAGCCCCGCTCCTTGATCCACACCCCTATTGCCGGGCGCTCTTATTGTTCTGTCGCACTCGTCCGAAAGCTATCGGGTATACGTCCGATCGCGTGTCGGAATCCGCGGCCGTGACCTGCTCCCCGGTTCGCTTGCCGTGGTGTGGGAACCGGCGTCCCGGGTTTACCGTGAATGCCATGGCTCGGGACGGTTGTCAGGACCCCTTCGAGGGGCTGTGCCTCGACGACAGCTTTGTGCGCGGGGCGCGCTTCGTCGAGCCTTCTGCCGACGAACGCGCCGTGACGCATGGTGAGGTGCGATCAGCTCACTGCCGGGTGCAGCCCGCCCACCGCGGTGTCCCGAGCGCCTTCCAGCGCTGGGCGTGGGCGCCGGCTTCCCCGCGTGGCCGCCGGGCCACCCGGTTCGTGGCGCTGGTGACGGTGTTGGCCGGGGTAGCTGGCCTTGGGCTGTTCCTGCTCCGCCACGGTGTCCCGCGCATGGCCGCGGTCTCGGCGCCGGCGCCGTCCGCGGGTATCCCGGCCCGGGTGTATGACCGCGCCGGCAGCGGCTCGCCCGGCGTGGCTCCGGCGAGCCCGGCCGTGAATGTGGCGAGCCCGCCGCCCGGTGGTGATCAGCGGTTCGCGGTTGACGCGGCCCTGTTGGCGGGCCTGCGGGAGGGTGACTGCCTGACATGGACCCCCGATCCGGCTCGTACGGTCCTGCCGATCCGGGTGCCATGCGAGCAGCCGCATGTTGATCAGGTTACCCGGGTGCTCGACCTTGCCGGCCCGTTCCCAGCCTGGCCCGTCTGGCCGGGTCCGCACGAGCTGGCGAGCGCGACCCGGATGAACTGCCCGGACGTCGCGCGGAGCTTTGCCGGCAGCACCGAAACGGTTCCGGACGTGCGGACCGCGTCCATGTATCCGGAGGAGCCGGAATGGCTGGCCGGCGCCCATGGTCTCGTCTGTACGGTCCGCACGGGCGATCTGCGGCCGCGGGTGGGGCCGGTGCGGGCCGTGGGTGTGGCCACCTGAAGCGTTCCCGGACCGGCCTGTGACGCACCCGCCGTCCTATGGTTCCACTTCGGATATCAGTGTCGAGGGAGTAGGCTCAGCCGGCAATGCGCGCGCTCCTGCTTCTTAGAGCGCCCGGCAATAGGGGAGTGGATCAAAGAGCGGGGCTGAGGTGCGTGCATCGTGAGGCGGCGGAGAGAGTCACCGGAGATGTTGGGTGGCGACTGACGAGCCGGGGTACCCGTGCCTCGCGCGGCGATGGACGGGGAGCGATGACGCGAGGTGCGTGCCCTGGCCCCGCGATGCCGCGTCCCCTATTGCCGGAGCCTCTTAGCTGCCGCGGCGGGGCCTGAGACAGGTCGGCTTCCTCGCCGCGGAGTTCGGTGCGCGCCGGCCGCCGCAGGCTTTTCCGCTGGAAGCTTGGAGCAGCAGAGCAGTGACTACCTCGCAGCAGCCCTCGGGCATGCCTATCGACAAGTACCGGCCGTTTACTCCGGTGGACCTGCCGGACCGGACCTGGCCGGGCCGCACGATCACGCGGGCACCCCGGTGGTGCAGTGTGGACCTGCGTGACGGCAACCAGGCACTGATCGACCCGATGACGCCCGCACGCAAGATGCGGATGTTCGATCTGCTTGTCCGGATGGGTTACAAGGAGATCGAGGTCGGCTTCCCCGCCGCGAGCCAGACGGACTTCGATTTCATCCGTCAGCTCATCGAGGGCGGTCATATTCCCGCTGACGTCACCGTGCAGGTACTGACCCAGGCCCGGGAGGAGTTGATCGAACGCACGATCACCTCACTGATCGGGGCGCCTCGGGTCCTGGTGCATCTGTACAACTCGACGTCGACGCTGCAACGCCGAGTCGTGTTCGGGCTCGATCGCGAGGGCGTCAGCGACATCGCGGTCCAGGGCGCGCAGTGGTGCGCCCGTTATGCGGACAAGCTCCTGAGCGGAAGCGATGTCCGGTGGCAGTACAGCCCGGAGTCGTTCACCGGAACGGAGCTGGAATACGCCCTCGAGGTGTGTGAGGCGGTCATGGACGTCTGGCAGCCGACGCCGGACCGGCCGGTGGTGCTGAACCTGCCCGCGACCGTCGAAATGGCCACACCCAACGTCTACGCGGACCAGATCGAGTGGATGTCACGCAACCTGACTCGGCGGGACAGCGTCGTGCTGTCCCTGCATCCGCACAATGACCGTGGCTGCGCGGTCGCGGCCGCCGAGCTCGGGGTCATGGCCGGGGCCGACCGGATCGAGGGGTGCCTGTTCGGGAACGGCGAACGCACCGGCAATGTCTGTCTGGTGACCCTCGGGCTGAACCTGTTCTCCCAGGGCGTCGACCCCGAAATCAACTTCAGCGACATCGACGAGATCCGCCGCGGCGTCGAGTACTGCAACCAGCTTCCGGTGCATCCCCGCCACCCCTATGGTGGCGATCTTGTCTACACCGCGTTCTCCGGTTCGCATCAGGACGCCATCAAAAAGGGTTTCGAGGCGATGGAGCGGACCGGGCAGCGGCGCTGGGAAGTGCCCTACCTGCCCATCGACCCGATGGACGTAGGCCGGTCATATGAGGCTGTCATCCGCGTGAACAGCCAGTCGGGTAAGGGCGGCGTCGCCTACCTGCTGAAGTCGGAGCACTCGCTGGACCTGCCGCGTCGGCTGCAGATCGAGTTCTCCCGCGTCGTGCAGCGCCACACCGACGGTGCCGGCGGCGAGGTGACGGGTACGCAGCTGTGGGAGATCTTCTCGCGTGAGTACTTCCTCGCCGGTGACGACGCGGACGCCCCGCTGGAGCTGCTGGGTTCCCGCACCACGGCGGCACATGGCGAACGCGACGAGGTCAATGTCTCGGTGCGCATCCACGGCGGCGACGAGGTCATCAGCGGTACTGGTAACGGTCCGATCGACGCGTTCGTGACCGCTCTCGCCGAACGGGACATCGATGTCCGGGTGCTCGACTATCACGAGCACGCTCTCGGCTCCGGCGCCGACGCCCGTGCTGCCGCCTATCTGGAGGTGGCTGTGGGGGGCCGGGTGTGCTGGGGCGTCGGCATCGACCCGAACATCGTCACAGCCTCGCTGCGGGCGGTGGTGAGCGCGGTCAACCGGGCCGCGCGGGACAAGGGCATCGTCGACCAGCCGTGACGACGGGCCGCTGGACGCGATGTCACCGGACCTCCACGGGGAGGCTGACGGAGATCTCGAGGGGGAGGCTGGCTGGCTTGGCCGGGGCAGCCGGGGCAGCCGGGGCAGCCGGGGCAGGGTAGCTGACCGGGCAGCGGGAGCCCGGCTGCCCGGGAACCCGGCCCGCCGCCCGCGCGGACGGCGGGCCGGCCATCTCCGCGAGGCGGAGCAGCATGCGCTCGACCCGGACCAGGCCGACGGGGTGCCCCATCTCGGTGACCACCACAACCGGATCGAAGCGCTGGGACGGCGTACGGCTCATCGCGCGGCGCGCCACCTCGACGACATGTTCATCGGGCCGGGCGCACATGCCGGCCAGACCACCGCGGGTGATATCGCCGCTGGCGGTGCCGTGGCCGGCGCCGATGGCACCGCTCCGGGGCCGGGGCACCATGCCGGGCCGGCGGGTGGCTGCCGCTGGGGCGTCGCGGCGGGGGCGGGCGTCCCCACCGGGGGCCCGTAGCTGTTCGAGCAGGCTGCTCATGCCGTCGCCGCGCGCTGTCCGCTGGGCGAGCAGCCGGATGCGCCGAGAGATCGTCGGGTCCAGGCGCTGCCAGCTGGCCGCTGGGCGGCCCAGGTGCCAGCCTTGCCCGAACGGGATGCCCAGGGCCACGAGCATGGCCAGTTCCTCGTCGCGCTCGACCCCCTCCGCGATCACCCATGCGCCGAGCCGGTTGGCGAAGACGTTGACCAGTTCGGCCAAGGTTCGTCTGACCTGGTCGACGTTTGCGCGGGCGACGAGGTCCCGGTCGAGTTTGACCAGCTCGGGGCGGATCAGCGCGAGCTGGCGAAGTCCCGCGTAGCCGGAGCCGACGTCGTCCAGCGCGATGACGCCGCCGCGGTCGCGCAGCGCCTGGGTGGTGACGACGATCTCAGGGGCACGCTCGGCGGTGCTGACCGCCTCGTTGAGCTCCATGACCAACCCGTTCAGGTCGGCGTCGAGCCAGACCGCGGCGACCTCCGGAGCGGTCAGCAGGTGCGGCATGACGTTGACGGTGAGAAAACAGTTGGGCGGGAGCCGGTCGCGCGCCGCGAGCGCCTCCCGCAGGACCCTGGCTTCGAACCGCGCGGCGACCCCGGCGCGATCAGCGGCGGCGAACCACAGGTCGGGCGATGGCGCCGCGCTCGCCCCGAAGCGCGCAAGCGCTTCATAACCGGCAATCACACCGCGGCGGAGGTCGACGATCGGCTGGAAGACGACCCGCGGCTGACCGGGATCGGCCAGCGCCCGGTGCAGCGCCACGGACCATCCACCCGTGCCGTCGGTCGCCTTCTCGTGGCCGGGGGGGCTCGTGGCCGGGATTTTTTCAAGAATCATGCGCCGTTCACCCCTTTACGCCGTCGCGTGTGTGTCCACGCCGCGTGCCACCGCGGGCTGTTACGTGCTGTTGCCTGCCACCGCGTGCTGTTACGTGCTGTTATGTGCCGTTGCCTGCCGCCGCATGCCGTCCGCGTCCGCCGGTATGAGGTTCCTATCATTTTCATTCCATCGTCGCTTACTCCACGTACTGATTCATGACTGGTTGTGACATATGATCGATGGACTTTACGTGAGGGGCATGGTCGTCTTCGACGTGTCATCCTGCGTGTCGTGAGCCTTTTCCCTGCTCAGGGGTTTGGGAATGCGCTAGGGGGAGTTGCGGGGGCTGGTCGGGCCCGACCCGTGGGGGCAGGGGTGACGCTGCCGGTTTACAGTCGCGCCCATGAGGCTTGCGGTTATCGGCGGGGACGGCATCGGACCAGAGGTTGTCGCGGAAGGGCTGCGCGTACTGCGTGTCGTCGAGCCCAAGGTGGAGACGACCGACTACGACCTGGGCGCGCGCCGCTGGCAGGCCACCGGCGAGACCCTGCCCGATTCGGTGCTCGCCGAGCTGCGTGCGCACGACGCCATCCTGCTCGGGGCCGTCGGTGATCCCGCTGTCCCCAGCGGGGTGCTGGAGCGCGGGCTGCTGCTGCGGCTGCGGTTCGAGCTCGACCACTACGTGAATCTGCGCCCGGTGCGGCTGTACCCCGGTGTCGCCACGCCGCTGGCGGGTGAGCCGCACATCGACATGGTGGTGGTGCGGGAGGGGACCGAAGGCCCGTACGTGGGTGCCGGCGGCACTCTGCGCCGGGGCACGCCGTTGGAGGTGGCCACCGAGGAGAGCGTCAACACCCGGCACGGGGTCGAGCGCGTCGTGCGGGACGCGTTCCGCCGGGCGCAGGCCCGTCCTCGGCGGCTGCTGACGCTCGTCCACAAGACCAACGTCCTGACGAGGGCCGGCGACCTGTGGCTGCGCACGGTCGCCGATGTCGCGCCCGAGTTCGCCGATGTGCGGGTCGACTACCAGCACGTGGATGCCGCGTCGATGTTCTTTGTCACTGATCCGGGACGTTTCGACGTCGTCGTGACCGACAACATGTTCGGTGACATCCTCACCGACATCGGTGCCGCGATCACCGGCGGGATAGGACGGGCCGCCAGCGGCAACCTCGACCCGTCCGGGACACACCCGAGCATGTTCGAACCGGTGCACGGCAGCGCGCCCGACATCGCCGGGAAGGGGATCGCGGACCCGACGGCCACGGTGCTGTCCGTCGCGATGCTGCTCGAGCACCTGGGGCGTCCCGACGACGCGGTCCGTGTCGAGACCGCTGTCGCCGCGGCGCTGACCGACCGTTCCCAGCTGGGCGCCGGTCACGCGGAGCCGCTGTCCACCCGGGCGATCGGCGAGGACCTGGCGGCGCGCGTCGCCGGGTAAGGGGGCACCGGTAGCCCGGAACCGGCTGCCGGGCGGAAGAGCCTGAATGCCCGGCTGCCGGAGCCTGTTTCGGGGCGCTATCCTCAGAGGGGCCGTAGATCCGGTACGACGGCAGCCGACAGGGCCTGACCACGGCGAAGATCGGCAAGATCGTCACTCGTCCGTGCGTTATGTTTCCGTCGCTCACGCCTGGAGTCACTCGTGTCCATCACACCAACGTCAAAGATCTGGATGAGCGGGGAGTTCGTCGACTGGGACGACGCTCGCATCCACGTCCTCAACCCGACCCTCCACTACGGGTGGGGCGTCTTCGAGGGCATCCGGGCCTACTCCACCGCGCGGGGCAGCGCCGTGTTCCGGCTGACCGACCATGTCGCGAGGCTTTATCGTAGCGCCAAGATCTACATGATGGAACCGGAGCTCAGCCAGGCGGAGCTGATTGACGCGATCAAGAAAACGGTCGCGATCAACGAGATCGACGCCTGCTATATCCGGCCCCTGATCTACCTCGGGTACGGCGAGATGGGCCTCAACCCGCTGCCGTCCTCGATCGAGGTGATGATCGCTGTCTGGCCGTGGGGCGCCTATCTGGGGGACGACGCCGGGGAGAAGGGCGTCCGGGCGACTGTCTCGACGTGGCGCCGTAATGACAACAACATCATCCCGCCGGCGGCCAAGGCGTCCGGGCAGTACCTCAACTCCTCGCTCGCCAAGGTCGCGGCGCTCAAAGCCGGCTATGACGAGGCCATTCTGACCAGTCCCAACGGCCATATCGCCGATGGTTCGGGCGAGAACGTCTTCATCGTGTCGGACGGTACGGTCATCACGCCGCCGCTCAGCGATGGTCCGCTCGGCGGCATCACCCGCGCGTCGATCATGCAGATCGCCTCCGATCAGGGCTATCAGGTCCGCGAGCAGCACATCGTCCGCACCGATCTGTACCTGGCGGACGAGGCCTTCTTCACCGGGACCGCGGCCGAGATGGTGCCGATCGTGGAGATCGACGACCGCCCGGTCGGATCGGGCCGTCCTGGGCCGATCACCCGTGAGCTGCTGGACCTGTTCCACCAGGCGACACGCGGGGAGCTCGACCGTTACAAGATCTGGAACGAGCCCGTCCGGGAGGCCTGAGGCCTTGAGGCCTGACGCGCCGGGGCCATAGCGGCGACAGCCTGGCTGGGTGCTTCTTCGCTGGCGTGATCGCGCCAGCGAAGGCTCATCACGGTCGCGGCATCCGGCTCCGCCGTTCCCCACTACCCATCGTTCGCCATGCCGAACGCCGGAGGGCCTGGTCAACTGGTTCCGCTGCGCCTAATGTCTCCTGTCACGTTCTCGTTTCACAAGTTCACAAGCTCCAGGGAGACCGTGATGCGGGTTTGCGACGGAATGAGCGCTCTGGTCCTGATGATCGGACCAGAGCACACCCTGCGTCAGGCGGCGCGGCTCATGGCCGATCGGAAGGTCGGCGCGGCGATTGTGCACGATGTCGACGGTCAGGGATACGGAATTCTTACCGAACGTGATGTGCTGATGTCGGTGGCGGCGGGCCAGAACCCGGATCTCGAACTGGCCGGTGATCATATTACCCGTGATGTCGTGTTCGCTGATCCAGAGTGGTCCCTGGATGAGGCCGCCGCGGCAATGCTTCGCGGCGGGTTCCGACATTTGATCGTTTGCGAGCGTGGCGGGGTGGCCGGGGTGCTGTCCATGCGGGATGTTGTGCGCTCCTGGAGCAGTCAGCGTTCCGTTGTTTAACCGGTGGCTCTCGGTTGTTTGATCGACTGCTGCTTCCGCTGGTTTTTTTGCTCCACCGGTGGATATCACTGCCCAAGTCGGGCGCTGGACGCACACGATTCCCGACATTGGCGCTACGGTCACGGTGTGCAGGAGGAAGAAGCGGTCGCGCTGCTCCAGGCGACCACATTGCTGAAGGAACTGGACGAGCCGGCGCTGGCGCGGCTGGCCGCACGCTCGGTCGTGCGCCGGTATCGCCGCGGCCAAGTTGTCTTTACTGAAGGTGATCCATCTGACACGTTGCTGGTAGTGGCCGCTGGGCGGTTGAAGGTGCTGACGACGGCCGACGACGGCCGTGACCACGTTCTCAACATCGCGGGCCCAGGTGAGACCCTCGGCGAGCTCAACATCGTCGAGGCTGGTCCGCGGTCGGCCAGCGTCGAGGCGCTGGAGCCCAGCGAGGCCCTGGTGCTGGACCGCGCGGCCGTGTGGGAGCTGGTGCGGGAGCGGCCAGCCGTCGCGGAGCAGCTCATCCGGGCGCTGGTCGCCCATGTCCGTCGCCTGACCGGGGCAAACGCGGACTTGGTCTTCCTCGACCTGCCCCGCCGGGTTGCCAAGCTGCTCCTGCTGCGGATGCGGGAGTCCGGGCGCCCATTGATCGAGCTTGGTCTGACCCAGACCGAGATCGCCTCCCTGCTGGGCGGTTCCCGTCAGTCGGTCAACCAGGCCATGCGGGAGTTCGAGAAGCGGAAGTGGATTCTGGCCGAAGGGCAGACGATCACTATCCTCGAGGTCGAACGCCTGCGCCGCTTCGCTGGCGACTGATGTGTCGGTGTTGATTTTGCATCGTCCAAGCATTGGCTCAGTGTTGGCTCGATGCCTGGCCGGGCGCGGCTGAGCGGGCGCTTCCCGGCTCCGGGGGGCACCGCCGTAAAGTGGTCAGCCGGCGGTGAACCTGCCCACGTCGCGCGTACCGGCTGCTCACCCCTGCCGCCGGGCGCGTGACATCCCCGGAGATCACGCAGGTGAGAGGCGCGTTGTGCTTCCAGAGGACCCAGGCTCCTTCCATGTTTATGACACGACGCTGCGTGACGGGACCCAGCAGGAGGGGCTTTCGCTGTCGGTCGGCGACAAGCTTGCGGTGGCCCGCCATCTCGACGAGATAGGCGTGGGTTTCATCGAGGGCGGCTGGCCCGGATCGAATCCCAAGGACGCCGAGTTTTTCCGCCGCGCCCGTACCGAGCTGCGCCTGACCCACGCCAGGCTCACCGCGTTCGGCGCGACCCGGCGTGCCGGGCTGGCCGCCGCTGACGACCCTCAGGTCGCGGCCCTGCGGGACGCCGGCACGGATGTCGTCTGTCTGGTCGCGAAGGCCGACCGCCGGCACGTCGAGCGGGCTCTGCGCACCACCCTCGCCGAGAATCTGGCGATGATCCGGGACACCGTGACCCATCTGCGTGCCGAGGGCAAGCGGGTGTTCGTGGACGCCGAGCATTTCTTCGATGGTTACCGTGCCGACAGCGACTACGCCCTGGCAATGGTCGGGGTCGCCGCCGAGGCTGGCGCCGAGGTCGTCGTCCTCTGCGACACCAACGGCGGGATGCTGCCGACCCGGATCGGGGACGTTGTCAGCGCCGTCCGCGGCGCCACCGGCGCGCGGCTGGGTATCCACTGCCATGACGACACCGCCTGCGCGGTCGCGAACACCCTGGTCGCGGTCGAGGCTGGAGCCACCCACGTCCAGGGGACCGCCAACGGTTACGGCGAGCGGTGCGGCAACGCCGACCTGTTCAGCGTGATCGCCGGATTGGAGACGAAGCTCGGGCGCCCGGTGCTGCCCGCCGGCAAGCTGCGCGAGCTGGTGCGGGTGTCACATGCCATCGATGAGATCACCAATCTGGCTCCCGACACCCACCGCGCGTACGTCGGCGCGAGCGCGTTCGCGCACAAGGCCGGGCTGCACGCGAGCGCGGTCAAGATCGATCCGGACATGTACCAGCACGTCGATCCGGCCGCGGTCGGCAACGACATGCGGATGCTGGTCTCGGAGCTCGCCGGCCGTGCCACGATCGAGCTCAAGGGCCGGGAACTGGGGCTGGACCTCTCCGGCCAGCGCGAGGCCCTCGGGCGGGTCGTGGACCTGGTGAAGGAGCGAGAGGCCGCCGGTTACGCCTACGAGGCGGCGGAGGCGTCCTTCGAGCTGCTGCTGCGCGACGAGGTCGAAGGCGAGCGGCGTTATTTCACCCTCGAGTCGTGGCGCGTGATCGTCGAGCGGCGGCCCGATGGTGAGCTCGTGAGTGAGGCGACCGTCAAGCTGCTCTCCCGCGGCATGCGGCACGTGTCCACGGCCGAGGGCAACGGCCCGGTCAACGCCCTTGACCGGGCGTTGCGGGAGGCGCTGGAGAAGGGCTACCCGGGCCTGGCCGACCTCGACCTCGTCGACTACAAGGTGCGCATCCTCGACGGCAGGTCCGGCACTGGCGCGGTGACCCGAGTGCTGGTGGAGACCAGCGACGGCCGCGACCGGTGGGACACGATCGGTGTTGACGAGAACATCATCGCTGCCTCCTGGGAGGCGTTGGCGGATGCGGTCACCTACGGTCTGCGCCGCCAGGGCGAAGGTGCCGGGCGCGACGCCCCGCCCCGGGTACGCCCGGAAACCGCGGCCGGGAAGGCAGCGAAGACCGGGGAGGCTACCACGGTGAATGGGGCGACCACGTAGTGCGCTTATGATCCTCGTGTCCGGCGACGGCGGGGGATGATGTGGGAGACGGGACAAGCAGCGGCGCGGCCGGCGGCAGCAACGATCGTGACAGCGGAGATGACGCTCCCGCGACGGACCGTCCACCACGGGTGTTTGTCTCCTACGCCCACGGATCGCCCGAGGACGACGACACCGTCCGGGATCTGTGGATCTTCCTGCGGTCGCGGGGGATCGACGCGAAGCTCGACAAGCCCGCGGCCGAACGCCGGCAGGACTGGCCGTTGTGGATGCTGGCCGAGGTCCGTGCGGCCGACCACGTATTGATTATCGTCTCGCCGCAGTACCGCCGCCGCAGCGAGGGTGAGGCCGCCGCGGATGAGGGCCGCGGGGTGCAGTTCGAGGCAGCGCTGATCCGCGAGGAGCTGTACCGCGACCGGCCGGCCGGGATGGCGAAGTTCCTGCCGGTGCTGCTGCCCGGCCGTTCGGTCGAGGACATCCCGGCCTTCCTCGGCCCGTACTCGACGACCCACTACCCGGTCACGGAGATCTCCGAGGGCGGTATGGACGCGCTGCTGGGCGTCCTGACCGGTCAGCCGTACGAGGTTGAGCCGCCCCTCGGAGAGCCCTGGGTAAGGGCCACGCGCCCGGTTGTCGTGCCGGATGCCCGGGTGCCGGGCGGGACGCCGCTGGCCGCCGGTGCCCCGCGGCGGCCGGCTCCGCTCGTCCATGAGATCGTCGCTGAGGTGCGGCTCGCCGACGGCTGGCTGACCACGCGGACGGTCCTTGCCGACACCGTGCTGGGGGAGCGCGGCACGGCGTTGCCGCTCGGGCTTGACACGGTGTGGACGGCACAGCCCGCGGATCCGGCGGGCGCGGACGCGTACCTGTCCGACGCAGGCCACCGGTTGCGCGACGCGCTGTTCGACGCCGGTACCGCGCGGCACCTGACCGAGCTGATCGACGCCGCACCGTTCGGCACGGTCGTCGACATCGTGGTGGAGGCCGACGGCCCGGCGCTCGCGCTGCCCTACGAGCTGCTGCGGCTGGCCGGCGGAGGCGGCAGGCCCCTTGTCACCATGCCCGGTGTGCGCCTGGCCCGCCGGGTCGCCGGGCTGAGCCGGCAAGGGATGCCGAGCCGGGTCGCGACCCCGCCGTTACCGGGCCCGTTGAAGATCCTCGTCGCGGTGGCGGCCCCGGACGAGACCCGGACGCGGAACGCTCCGCTCGACGTCGAGGCGGAGATGCAGGCGATCATCGACGCTGTCCAGCCGGTGGCGGGTACCGGGGCCGCGCAGGTCACGATCCTCGAGGTCGCCGGCCTGACGGAGATCGCCGACGCGCTGGGCGGCCGGAGCGCCGCGGGCGATGCCGGTTACCGCGTCGACGACAGCTACCACGTGCTGCACCTGTCCGCGCACGGCTCGCCGTCCTCGGTCGAGCTGGAGGACGAGGACGGCAACCCGGTCACCATCGGTGCGCAGGAGCTGGTGGACGCGCTCAAGGGCGCATCCCGCCCGCTGCCGTTGATCGTGCTGGCGTCCTGTTCGGGTGCGGCCCGAACTGAGGGGCTCGCGGAGAGCCTCGTCCGCGGCGGGGCCGACCGGGTCGTGGCCATGCAGACGACCGTCACCGACCGTTATGCAACCGACCTGGCCAGGGTCTTCTACGCGGAGCTGGCCACCGGCCGCGCCGAGTCGGTGGCTGCGGCGCTCGCCGAGGCCCGCCGGCGGGTGGACGCCGATCGCCAGGCGGCCGCGCGGGCCACCGGCCGGCTCGCGGCTCCCGAGTACGCCACCGCGACGCTGATTGCCGCGGCCGGCGACCCGCCGCTGCTCGACGCCGCTGCTGACTGGCAGCCGCTGGCCCGCCCGTTCGCCGCGCCGGCCGGTGGCAGCGTCCGCGAGCTTGCCATGGGTGACCTGGTCGGGCGGCGCCGGGAGGTCCGCACCGCGCTCGCGGTGTTGCGGGGTGGCCCGGCCGCGGTGGAGCGCTGGGGCGCGGTTGCCGGCGTGGTGCTGACCGGGCCCGGCGGGATCGGCAAGACCGCGGTGGCCGGGCGGGTAATGGCCCGGCTGCGGGCTGACGGCTGGGCGGTGGCGGTGCACGTCGGCCGGTGGAACCCGCCGTCGCTGATCGCCGCGACCGCGCAGGCGCTCCGCGGCATCCCGGTCCCGGAGTTGGTCGAGGCACGGAGCGCCCTCACCGACTCCCGTCACGAGGAGACGGACAAGATCGCGCGGATTCGGGAATTACTGGGCGAGCACCGCCTGCTGCTGCTGTTCGACGACTTCGAGCAGAACCTGACCGAGGACGGTCGACGCTTCGCCGACCCGGGCTTCGCCGAGGTGTTCGCCGAGCTGGCCCGTGCCGGTGGCCCTGGCAGTCCGAGTGGCGCCGGCCGTCTGCTCGTGACGTGTCGATATCCCCTGCCGAACCGTACCGTGCCGTTTCATCGGGTGGATGTCGGACCCCTCAGCGGCTCCGAGCTAGGTCGCCTGCTGCTGCGGCTACCGAGCCTGCGGGCGTTGGGTGACGACGACCGGCGCACGTTGACCCGGACGATCGGCGGTCATCCACGGCTGCTGGAGTTCGTCGACGCGTTGTTGCGCAACGGTGCGGCCAATCTGCGGGAGGTCACCGAGAAGATCGGCGATCTGGCCGACACGCTCGGCATCGACCTGCATGAGGATCGCACCTTCGACGAGGCGGTGGACGACGCCCTGTTGCTCGGCAGCCGGGATATTGTCCTGGAGCTGCTGCTCGCGACCGTGACGGCGGACGAGCGTGCACTTCTCCTGCAGGCGGCGGTGTCCAGCGCCCCGATGTCGGTCGACGATCTCGCGTTCGCCTGGAAGGGTGCCGAGCCCGACAGGGCACGACACCGGGCCGTCGCCGCGGCCGTCCGGCGGCTCGCGGACCGGACGCTGCTGCTGCGCCTCGACGGCGATGTGCTCGTCCACCCTTGGATCGCCCACTGGCTGGCCGACGTCGAGCCCGAGACGCGGACGGAGCGACACGGCAGAGCCGAGCGGATGCGGCTGGCTCGGCTTGAGGCGGGGCGCGCCGACTTCGCGGATCTGGTCGAGGTGGCCCGCCACCTCGCCGTCCAGGAGCGCTTCGACGATGTCGTTGCCCAGACACTGACCTTCACCGGCATGCTCGCGGGGGAGTCGTCAGTCGCCGCGCTGCTGGGCGAGGTCGGGCCGATGGTGCCTGCCGACAGCCGGGGGTTCCTTGAGCTTGTCGATCGGGAGCTCACCGCGCTGTTGAACACCGGCAGTACCGCGGCGGCCCGTGACCGCGGCGACGCCATGGTCACCATCTCCCGGCGGTTGGCGG
>NZ_CAKJTO010000007.1:28899-75247 GCF_917627405.1 Protofrankia sp. Cj5 | reverse complement strand
GCTCACAGTCGGGTCGAGCCGGCCGCTGGAACATCACTTCCGGAACTGTTCGGAAATTCCGTGACGACACGGGAATGTCGACTGCGGAGTACGCCGTGGGCACAGTCGCCGCAGTCGGGTTCGCCGCCGTGCTCTATGCGGTTATCCATAGTTCGGCAACCCGCACACTACTGACCAACATCATAAATCGGGCATTATCGATTCAGTTCTGAGGCGAATCGAAACGATATTCGGATAACGGCAAAAAATTTTGCCCACAAATTTCTGCCGACGACCGATGATTCCGAGAATGCCAACGACAATATGATTACGCTACGCCGCACCCGCTCTGGCGACACCGGAGAACCTGGCCTTCCTCACGCCGCGGCAGCCGGCAGCAAACGGCGCACGGCTGATGACAGCGGCCAGGCAACAGCCGAACTGGCGTTCGCGATCCCGTCTCTGATACTCGTGCTGCTGATCTCAATATGGCTTGTCAGCGCCGTGGCCATTCAAGCGCGGTGCGCGGAGGCGGCTCGCGTAGGGGCCCGTGCCGCCGCTCGCGGGGAAACTGACGAAACAGTGCGATTATGGTCTGGAAGAGCCGCGCCGCACGGTTCAGAAATATCTATCACTCGTGGCTTTAATTTCGTTGTGGTACGGGTCGCTCTCGACACACACGCAACCATGGGAATCGCTTCCATCACTCCTTTCATCACTATTAAAGCATCATCAACAGCACCGCTTGAAGCAGCCGGAAGCACCGAAGAAAGCCATCTTGACAGCAGTTCCTGAGAATCAGGAAAGAAGGAGAAAAATGCCTTCGAAAGACATGATCGAAACGCGCCCGAAGGAATGGTTTCGATGGCGGCTACACGATGAATCCGACGGCGGGAACATGCCGCGGAGAAAGCGTCCGGGCGACACGGGCTCGGCGACCGTACTCGTACTTTCCGCATTTCTCGTTCTTGGCGCCTTAACCGGCGTCGTCCTGATGGTGGCGATGATCGCGGTCTATCGTCAGCGGGCCGCGAACGCCGCCGACATGGCAGCGCTCGCGGCCGCCAGCGATCCATTCGGAAATCCACTGTCCAGGTGCGCCCGTGCTGACGAAATCGGATTCGCGAACCACGGCCGCGTCCTGTCCTGCATGATCTCGGGAGATATCGTGAAGATTGAAATAGCAATCGATCTGCCCGGAACGCTCAGAGGCTTTGGACCGTTGCTTGCCCAGGCCCGTGCCGGCCCGTGGAACGCAACCGCTGACGGTTCTGCCCTGAGCGCTCCGCCCACCCGCGAAAGCCACGGTCGCGCCGGTGATCCGCGCGTGGAGATGGCCCGCACCACCGGGACAGAGCCAGCTCGCAGCCTACGAAGGCGTGTCCTGCCCGGCTCCGGTCGGATCGAGTCGCCGCAGTACAGCCGCCAGCAACCGGTGCGAGGCCGGCTTGTCCAGCGGTTCGTTACCATTGCCGCACTTTGGCGAGTACACACACGATGGACATCCAGCAACGCACTCACAAGCGGCGATCACATCTCGAGTCGCCCGGAGCCAGGGCCCACCGTGCAGAAAGCCCCGTTCGGCGAAGCCCGCTCCACCCGGATGGCCGTCATAGACAAATACCGTGGCCCTGCCCGTATCGGGATGCAACGCGGTGGACACCCCCCCGATATCCCACCGATCGCAGGTGGCGAACAGCGGAAGGATGCCGATCGCCGCGTGCTCGGCCGCATGGACCGCACCCGGGACATCATCTTCATCGATCTCCGCCTCGGCCAGCAGATCGTCGGTCACCGTGTACCAGACAGCCCGGGTGCGCAGATGCCGTGGGGGAAGGTCAAGCGGCTCCTCCCCCAGCACCCGTCCAGTCACGACCTGACGTCGCTGGTAGCCCACTACCCGACTACTGACCTCGACCATCCCAAGGTGCAGCTCGACCTCATCGACGCGCCGGGAACGGGCCACGTCCATCACCGTGATGTTGGTCACGTCCCTGGCCGATGTTGTCCAGCCCGGCGTGCCCGCCTCAACAAAGGCGACCGCCACATCAAGATCAAATTCGGTGACCACGTAAAAACTGCCCTGATGGAGATATACCGCGCCGCGGTGGACCGTCGCATGCGACGCCGCGGCGTCCACCGTTCCGAGCAGACGCCCGGTCGAGGCCTCCACGATCCGCACGGGCGGACCGCCGATGCCACGGATATCAACATTCGGTCGGTGTTGGTGCGTCCAGTACCAGCCTGTCGGCCGGCGCCGGAGCCGACCGCGACGCACGAGATCATCGACTGTGACCCGGGCCGCCGGCCCGAAAAGATCAAAATCAGCCTCGGTCAACGGCAGTTCGGCCGCCGCGCACTCCAAATGGGGACCGAGCACGTAAGGGTTGTCAGGATCAAGCACGGTGGCCTCGACCGGCCGGCCAAACAAGGCCTCCTGGTGGTGCACGAGATAGGTGTCAAGAGGATCATCACGAGCAATCATGATCACAAAGGCTCCCTGGCCGTCACGGCCCGCGCGACCCGCCTGCTGCCACAACGATGCGAGCGTGCCCGGATACCCGGTGATGATGGCGGCATCCAGCCCGGTAACGTCCACACCCAGTTCGAGAGCGTTCGTCGCGGCAACCCCAAGCAGCCGTCCCGAGCGCAGATCCGCCTCCAGCTCCCGGCGTTCCTCCGGCAGGTAGCCCGCACGATAGGCCGCAACTCGCTTCGCGAGCTCCTCCGACACGTCCGACAACGCTCGCCGGGCCGACTGCGCAACTGCTTCCGCCGCTCGCCGCGAGCGTACGAACGCAAGAGTACGTACACCGTCGATCACGAGATCCACAAGCAGATCCGCGGCTTCGGCGGAGGCCGAGCGGCGAACCTGCCCGCCGTGATCATTGATCGACGAGCCCCCCGGCCCTGCGAGTCCCGTCCCGCCGGGCGCCGATTCCAGGACAGCCGATACCGCTGGTTGCCGGGCCGGCATCGGTGCCGCGGGCGACGGTGCGGACGCTTCGGGACCCGCCAGCTGAAGAGCTGCCGGACAAGGCGGACCAGGCCGAGAGGACGCGGGCGGCTGCCAGGGATCGGTGAGTGGTGGTTCATACAGCACAAACCGTGTCGCGCCCCGGGGGGAGGCATCGTCCTCGACGACTTCAACATCGAGTCCGGTAAGAAGGCCGGCGGAACGGCCGGGGCCGGAGACGGTCGCCGACGCCAGGACGAACACGGGCATCGACCCGTACCGAGCAGCCACCCGTCGCAACCGCCGCAGCACGTGCGCGATGTGGGAGCCGAACACGCCCCGGTAGCCATGGCACTCGTCGACCACGACATATCGAAGACCCCGCAGGAAGACCGACCACCGCCGATGGTAGGGCAACACACCGTGATTCAACATGTCAGGATTAGTCAGTACGAACGTCGCGTGAGCCCGAACCCAGTCGCGCTCGGAGGCAGGCGTGTCGCCGTCGTAAGTAGCGGCACGCACCCCGGTCAGATTGAGCGCACGAACCGCACGGAGCTGGTCGTTCGCCAGCGCCTTGGTCGGAGCGAGGTACAGCGCCCGGGCCGATGGTCCGGCCAGCAGACCGCTGAGCACCGGCATGAGGTATCCCAGCGACTTGCCCGAAGCGGTGCCCGTCGCCAGCACGACGCTGCGTCCGCTGTGCGCATGCTCGGCGGCGAGCGCCTGATGAATCCATGGCGCGTCAATCCCCGCGGCCCTCAGCCGTGCGATCAGTACCGGATCCACCCACGCCGGCCAGGGCGCCCGCATACCAGCCCGAGCCGGGACGTACTCCACGTGTGTGACACACCGCCGACGACGGGCACGCGCGAAAAGTTGATCAAAAATCACCGCGCCACGATCCGGCGCGCCCTCGGGCACTGCGGTTCCGCCCACAGCAGCCCAGCGTAGGCCAGGACGCTCGACCCGCGCCTGGCTGGGCAAACATGCTCACGTGCCGGCTACACAGCCCTGTGTCGTTCGCTGGAGCGTCCCGACGTGACACATCGCGCCGATCGCAGCGAGACATCACACAGTCAACGATGAACAATAGAAAAACAATGAGATCGCAATAATATGCAGAATGCCAGTGGATGCAGGCAACGGCTGTGTCGCGGTGAGCCGGATTGATCCGAGCGTGGGAGGGTAGTGCCGCCGTGATGCCGGCCGTCCGCCGGACGGCTGTCGAACACACGCTAGGAGGAACCGTGGACCTGTCTCTCACGACCCGTGTGGAAGGGGACTTCACGATCGTCGTCGTGGGCGGCGAGATTGACGTCTACACGGCACCGAAGTTGCGTGAGCAGCTCATCGATCTTGTGTCGGGCGGGTCGTACCACCTCATCGTCGACATGGAAAGCGTCGAGTTCCTCGACTCGACCGGTCTCGGTGTACTCGTCGGCGGCCTCAAGCGGGTCCGGGCGCACGAGGGGTCACTGCGGCTCGTCTGCACCCAGGAACGGATATTGAAAATCTTCCGGATCACCGGTCTCACGAAGGTCTTCCCCATCCATGCCTCGGTCGAGGAAGCACTCGCCGCAAAGGACTAGGGCGCGCCTGATGGATGTTGGTCGATGTGGGCACCGATCCGCGCGATCGACGATCCATCAGACACGCCCTGGCCAGCCGAGAACGTCACGAACGGGCGTTTCGCCCGGCCGGGAGGCGGGCCCGGCCGACGGGGCCCGCGGTACACGCGGCCCTGCCGCCGGCTCCCCAGCTCCAGACGGCCGAGCCGGGGAGTCCCGGGCGCGCGGCCAGACGGGCCCCGGCCGATCGCCTGCGCACCCGGGACTCCCCGCGCAACGCCGGACGTCACATGATGGATGCCCGTCGGGCGACCGGACGCAACGAAGTGGTCGGCCACACAGCGCATGTCGGAAAGTCCTGTACCCGGTCATCCCCTCTCCCCCATAACGGTCAGGCACCCCAGAGCCCCCACCACCCATCGAGAGGCAGGTATTTCGACGCATGCCCATCGTCGAGTTGCGCTTCGCCGCCCTGCCCGGGCATGTCCGCACAGCCAGGCTGATCGCTGCCGCGATCAGCCGACGTTCGGGCGTGCCCGACGAGATCCTGGACGAGGTCAAGCTCGCGGTCGGTGAGGCATGTGCCCGAGCTGTCAGCGTGAACCGCCGGTCTGATCCACAAGCACCTGTAATCGTCCGGGTCAACGACGATGACGACGTGTTCGAGATATCGGTGTCCGACCGCGGGCCGCAAGACCGCGGTCGGACACCCGTCCACCACGATGGCCAGGTCCCCTCGCCCGCACTGATCGGTACCGACTGTGCCCAGGTCAGCAAGGATCAGGCCGGCGACGAGATCGGCGACGAGACGTCGCTGGTGGCTCCCGCGGGGCTCGGTCTCGCCCTCATCGAGGGCCTCGTGGACGACGTCACCGTTACCGCATGGCCCGACACACGTGGAACAGTCGTCACGATGCGCTGGCCGATCCGCAAGAAGGCGGACAAACCGATCTCAGCGATCTGACTCCGCGTCACACCGGAACCGAGGCCGCACCGGGACGCCGCGCCGGTCACCGGGGCAAGCCGCCATCGAGCGCGATTACTTATCGTAATCACGTAACATCAACGACACCAGACGGCAACCACTAGGGCATCGAAACCCACCCAGGGAACATGCACAAACCACCAAAGCACAACATTCATCAACTATGACCAACCAAAAACGAGCGCGTGTTACAGCCATGTGGATAGACTGCGCCGCATCGCACACTCGGTCGATCGGCCGGGTGAGATGCCGTGAGTGCTCCCCGTGGTACCGGACGGAGGTTCGGGGGAACGTGGGCCAGTGCGCTGGTTGCCGTATGACGGTACGACAGCGAGCCGGATAATCATCCGGACTCGTTCCAGCCGGCAGTCATGTCGGCGATCGCACTGCATACGTTGACGCGTACGCCGGCCCGGCGTCCCTTCGCGCCCGGACGGCGACCTCGAGGACGTCGTCAGGTGCGACGTCGGGCCGTGCGCGCCCATCGCCACGCCATAACTGGCGCCGGGCGGACTCGGAGGGTGCACCGACCTGACCGGGAGGGCCCATGGTCCCGATCCAAGCCGAGGCAGGTACAAACCCCGGTGGTGTCGCCATCGAACTTAGCGGAGGCCAGCTTGGGCTGGTCGCCAGTGTGGCGGCTATCGCAGCGATCGCGTTGCTGGTCGCCGGGTATCTGGTCCGCGAAGTGCTCGCCGCGAGCCAGGGAAGCCCCCGAATGATCGAGGTCGGCCGGGCCGTCCAAGAAGGCGCCGCAGCGTATCTACGACGGCAGTTCATCACTGTGGCGGGCTTCGTCGTCGTGATCCCGTTTGTGCTGCTGCTGCTGCCGGCGGACACGGCCGGCTCCCGGGTGGGACGCTCGGTGTTCTTCGTCCTCGGAGCCGTTTTCTCCGCGCTTGTCGGCTTCGTCGGCATGTCGCTCGCCACCCGTGCGAACACCCGTACCGCCGCCGCGGCCATCCAGCAGGGGGAGCGTGCCGCCATGCGGATCGCCTTCCGTACCGGCGGTGTCGTCGGGATGTTCACGGTTGGTCTGGGCCTGCTCGGAGCTGCGGTCGTCGTATTGGCCTTCCGTGACACAGCTCCGCAGGTCCTGGAAGGATTCGGGTTCGGAGCGGCGCTGCTGGCGATGTTCATGCGAGTCGGTGGAGGTATTTTCACCAAGGCCGCGGACGTAGGAGCCGATCTCGTCGGCAAGGTCGAACAGGGCATCCCCGAGGACGACCCACGCAACGCGGCCACGATCGCCGACAACGTGGGGGACAACGTCGGAGACTGCGCGGGAATGGCAGCCGACCTGTTCGAGTCCTACGCGGTGATGCTGGTAGCCGCGTTGATCCTCGGCGTCAAGGCCTTTGGCGAGAACGGCCTGGTCTTCCCGCTGCTCGTTCCCGCGGTGGGTGTACTCACCGCGATCATCGGCATCTTCTCAGTCGCCCCACGTACCGGCGACCGCAACGGCATGGCGGCGATCAACCGAGGGTTCTTCATCTCGGCGCTGGTCTCCGCGGTCGGCGTGGTCATCGTCTCGTTCGCCTACCTGCCGGACAGCTTCGCCGGTTTCCCCGGCCTCGAGAAGAGCAGCCAGGGTGGCGACCCGCGGTTCATCGCGATCACAGCTGTCCTTATCGGTATCATACTGGCTACCGCAATCCAGCTCCTCACCGGTTACTTCACCGAAACCAACCGCAGGCCGGTTCAGGACATCGTGAAGGCATCCACCACGGGCCCGGCAACCAACATTCTTTCCGGTATCGGGGTCGGGCTGGAGTCGGCCGTGTATTCGGCGCTGCTCATCAGCGCGGCGGTCTTCGGCGCATACCTGCTCGGGTCCGGCAGTACCACAGTAGCGCTCTTCGCAGTAGCCCTGGCCGGCACCGGACTGCTGACAACGGTCGGAGTGATCGTATCCATGGACACCTTCGGTCCGGTCAGCGACAACGCCCAGGGTATTGCCGAGATGTCCGGTGAGGGCATGGACGGCGAAGGTGCCGCGATCCTCACCTCCCTCGACGCGGTCGGCAACACCACCAAGGCCATCACCAAGGGCATCGCGATCGCCACCGCGGTGCTGGCCGCCACCGCTCTGTTCGGATCGTTCACCGACACGGTCAACGAGGCGCTCATCGACGCAGGCCGGACCGCCCTGGGATCGCGCACCCTCGACATCGCCTATCCGGACGCCCTGGTCGGATTGATCATCGGCGCCTCGGTCGTGTTCCTGTTCGCCGGGCTCGCGATCAACGCGGTCGGGCGCGCCGCTGGACGGGTGGTGGAGGAGGTACGCGACCAGTTCCGAACCAAGCCAGGAATCATGGATGGTACCCAGAAGCCCGACTACGGTGCTGTTGTCGACATCTGCACCCGGGACTCACTACGAGAGCTGGTCACTCCAGGCACTCTTGCGGTTCTCGCGCCGATCGCGGTTGGCTTCGGACTCGGCTACCCACCGCTGGGCGCCTACCTTGCCGGGGCGATCGCCGGCGGCGTCCTCATGGCGGTCTTTCTCGCCAACTCCGGTGGGGCCTGGGATAACGCGAAGAAACTCGTCGAAGACGGCAACTACGGCGGCAAGGGCTCCGACGTCCACGCCGCCACCGTCATTGGTGACACCGTCGGTGATCCGTTCAAGGACACCGCCGGCCCGTCGATCAACCCTCTGATCAAGGTAATGAATCTGGTCAGCCTGTTGATCGCGCCATCTGTGGTGAAGTACTCGGTCGGTGATGACGAGAACAAACCGCTACGGATCGCCATCGCCGTCGTGGTCGTCGGGGTGATTTCCACCGTCATCATCTACTCGAAACGACGTAATACCGCACTAGGGCTTGCACCGGCAGTGACCGAACAGCGCTCGGCAGCCACCCCGAAGGCGACAGTGTAGCCAATCCCCTCATCGCTCCCACCCGGCGCACCAAGAGGAGGAGAAGGAGGGAGAAGAAGGGGGAAGGAGTGGGAAGGAGGAGTCACCGTCACCGCCGGAACGGGGCATCCGGCGGTGACGGACCGGGTCCCGTCAGGGCCCGCTCCGTCGACGTCAGCAGACCCGGGTGCGCGACACGGCGTACGGTCTCCTCCGGCGTCCACAACACCGGACGCCGGAGAAAGCCGCCGCGCCGCCGGCTGACATACCGGTGTGTGTCGACCTACTGTCGGGATATGGGCCCGGGAGCTCGCAACGAGCCCCAGGCCGGTTTCCACCGGCGGTTTGGCCGTCCGCACCGCAGCCCGACACCCTACGAGTCGCACAGCCGAAGTCGAACCACCCCCTGCAACGAGGAGAGAAGTGCCCCCGCGCACGAAGCCGACAAATAGCGGGACGCGCCGGTCGAACGCCGGGTCATCGAGCGCCGGGTCATCGACGCCCGTCGTCGAGCCCACGGCCTTCGGCACCGACGCCGAGCCCGACACGGACATCGACACGTCCGGCAACGGCACCGCATCCCGTCCCAGCACGCGGACGAACACGAATAGTAATCGAACCGGTACCTCATCGACCGCTCCCAGCGGCACCGGGACCCGGCTGGTGATTGTTGAGTCACCCGCGAAGGCAAAGACCATCGCCGGGTACCTCGGCCCCGGCTGGCAGGTCGAGTCCAGTATCGGCCACATCCGGGACCTACCGCGCAACGCCGAGGAAGTGCCGGTCGCGCACAAGGGCAAACCGTGGGCCCGGCTCGGGGTGGACGTCGACAACGGCTTCGAGCCGCTCTACGTCGTCACGCCCACCAAGAAACCCCAGGTCAGCAAGCTCAAGGCGCTGGTCAAGGAAGCGAGCGAGCTCTACCTCGCCACAGATGAGGACCGCGAGGGCGAGGCGATCGCCTGGCACCTGCTGCAGACGCTGAAGCCGACCGTGCCGGTGAAACGCATGGTCTTCCACGAGATCACGCCTCAGGCGATCCAGCGAGCGGTGGACAACCCGCGCGAGATCAACGAGAACCTGGTCAACGCGCAGGAGACCCGGCGCATTCTCGACCGGCTCTACGGCTACGAGGTCAGCCCGGTGCTGTGGAAGAAGGTGATGCCGAAGCTGTCAGCCGGTCGGGTCCAGAGCGTTGCAACCCGCATCCTGGTGGAACGCGAACGCGCTCGGATGCGCTTCACCGCGGCCGAGTACTGGAACATCGAAGGGGTCTTCGGGACGCGGGCGACGCAGGCGACGGGTGACGGCGCTTCGCCGGACCGGGTACCGGCTGCCGCGGCGCCCGACAGCACTCCGCTGCCGGCGAACCTGGTCGCGCTCGACGGCCGGCGGCTGGCCACCGGACGCGACTTCAGCTCCTCCGGGGAGCTCACCGCCGCGGACGTGGTGCGGCTCGACGAGACCGCGGCGCGCGCCCTGGCCGGCAGGCTTGTCGACACGATCTTCACGGTTCGGTCGGTGGAGACCAAACCGTACCGCCGCTCTCCCTACCCGCCGTTCATGACATCCACCCTGCAGCAGGAGGCCGGCCGCAAGCTGCGCTTCTCCAGCCAGCGGACGATGCAGGTAGCGCAGAAGCTGTACGAGAACGGCTATATCACCTATATGCGGACGGACTCGACGAACCTGTCCGCAACCGCGCTCACCGCCGCCCGGGAGCAGGCCCGAACCCTCTACGGGCCGGAGTACGTGCCCGAGCGGCCCCGTACCTACACGAAAAAGGTCAAGAACGCCCAGGAGGCGCACGAGGCGATCCGACCGGCCGGGGATCACTTCCAGACCCCCGGCGAGGTGCGTGCCGCACTCCGCGACGACATCGACGGCTATCGGCTCTATGAACTGATCTGGCAGCGGACGGTCGCAAGCCAGATGGCCGACGCTCTCGGTACGTCGGCGACGGTCCGGCTCGGTGGGGTGTCCAGCGCGGGGGAGGATGCCGAGTTCTCGGCGTCGGGAAAGGTCATCACCTTCCCGGGCTTCCTGCGCGCCTACGTCGAGGGCGCGGACGACCCCGACGCGGAGCTTGAGGACCGTGAACGCCGCCTGCCAGCCGTCCGCCAGGGTGACCGGTTGGCCACCCGCGAGTTGAACCCCCGCGGGCACACGACCAGCCCGCCGCCGCGCTTCACCGAGGCGAGCCTGGTCAAGACCCTTGAGGAACTTGGCATCGGGCGGCCGTCCACCTATGCGTCGATCATCGGGACGATCCAGGACCGCGGGTACGTGTGGAAGAAGGGCAGCGCGCTGATTCCCAGCTTCGTCGCGTTCGCCGTGGTCGGCCTGTTGGAAGAGCATTTCGGTCGGCTGGTCGACTACCGCTTCACCGCCTCGATGGAGGACGACCTCGACGACATCGCGGCCGGTACGGCGGCGTCGATCGACTGGCTGACCCGGTTCTACTTCGGTTCGGACGTGGGCCAGCCGGGCGGTGTCGCGCGGTCAGGCGGGCTCAAGCACTTGGTCGGCGAGCGGCTCGGCGAGATCGACGCCCGCGAGGTGAACTCGATCCACCTGGGTACGGCGGATGACGAGCAACCCGTAATGATCAGAGTGGGTAAGTACGGTCCGTACATCCAACACGGTGACCAGCGGGCAAGCATCCCCGAAGATCTTGCTCCGGACGAGCTCACCGTGGCGAGAGCGATGGAACTGCTCGACGCGCCGAGCGGGGACCGGTCGCTTGGCACCGACCCGGACAGCGGCGCGACCATCACCGTCAAGATCGGACGTTTCGGCCCGTACGTCAGCACAGACGACGACCCGCCGCGCAGGGCGAGCCTGTTGGCCACGATGTCCGTTGAGACGGTCACCCTCGCCGATGCGCGCAAACTGCTCACCCTGCCCCGATCGCTGGGCGTTGCACAGGACGGCGAAGAGGTGACGGCCCAGAATGGCCGGTACGGACCCTACGTCAAGAAGGGAGCGGAGAGCCGGTCGCTGGAGTCTGAGGAGCAGTTGTTCACCGTGACATTGGATGAGGCCCTGGCGCTGATCGCACAGCCGAAGGCACGAGGACGCAAGCGAGCCGCGCAAGCCCCGCCGCTGCGCGAACTCGGCGCCGACCCGGCCAGCGGTGCGCCGATGGTGCTGCGGGAGGGCCGATTCGGCCCATACGTCACCGATGGTGAGACGAACGCGAGCCTCCGCAAGGGCGACGAGGTTGCGTCGATCACTGTGGAACGGGCAGCCGAGCTACTGGCCGAACGGCGCGCCCGCGGGCCGGCGCCCAAACGGCGGACAGCGCGCGCTGCCGCATCAGGCGCCAAGGAGCCGGCCGCCACGAAACGGGCCACCGTCCGGAAAGCCCCGGCCAAGAAGGCCCCGGCGAAGAAGGCTGCGAGCGAGAAAAGCACGACCGGGACGGACGGCGGCACGACGGGCACCTCGTCAACCCAACCACGCCGGACGGACTGATGGGCGACCCGGTAGGCGGTGACCACGGCCCACCCCGTTCGCGGCCAGCCCCGGCAGCGTCGTCGGATGGTGGCGGACCGTCTACCGGCAGCACATCACCGACGCCCGCCGCAACCCGTGATGATCCGCGCCAGCACACCGAAGGAGATTTCCGCGCGGTCCTGCGGATCGCGCAGTTCCGCCAGCTCTGGCTGGCGCTGGCCCTGTCCAGCCTGGGTGACTGGATGGGCCTGCTCGCGACGACCGCGCTGGCCAGCTCACTGCGGGCGAGCTTCTCCGACAAGGCATTCGCCATCGGCTCCGTACTGATCGTCCGACTGCTGCCAGCGCTGATCTTCGGACCGCTCGCCGGTGTCGTGGCGGACCGGCTCGACCGACGGTTGACGATGGTCGTCGCGGACATCCTGCGGTTCGGGCTGTTCATGTCCATTCCGCTGGTCGGGACGCTGACCTGGCTGCTCGTCGCATCGCTGCTGATCGAGTGCGTGAGCCTGTTCTGGAACCCGGCCAAGGACGCGAGCGTGCCGAACCTGGTACCCGCACGGCGGCTCGCCGCGGCGAACACGCTGAGTCTGATCACCACGTACGGTTCAGCGCCACTGGGTGCGGCGGTCTTCTCGCTGTTGGCCACCCTGTCGCGGGCGTTGGCGACCAGTGTGTCCTTCTTCGAGACCTCCCCGCTGGACCTCGCGCTCTTCTTCAACGCGACGACGTTCCTGGTATCAGCAATTGTGATCTTCCGGCTGCGCGGGATCGGCCGGACAGCACTCCAACGCGCCGATGCGCACCCCGGGCTGTGGTCGTCGATCACGGAGGGCTGGCGCTTCGTCGGTCACAACCGGCTGGTCCGCGGTCTGGTGATCGGTATTCTCGGGGGGTTCGCCGGTGCCGGCTGCGTGGTGGCGCTCGGGCGGCTCTACGTCCAGATTCTCGGCGGTGGCGACTCCGCGTACGGTGTCCTGTTCGGCGCGGTGTTCGTGGGACTCGCCACCGGGATGGCGCTGGGACCGCGGCTGCTCGGTGACTTCAGCCGGTCCCGCCTGTTCGGCCTGAGCGTCACCGCGGCCGGGGTGGCCATGCTGGCGGTAGCCGTCATGCCCAACCTTGTTCTCGCCTGTGTCCTGGTCGTCTTCGTCGGCATGTTCGCCGGGATCGCATGGGTCACCGGTTACACCCTGTTGCAGGCAGCGGTAAGCGACGAGTTGCGTGGACGAACCTTCGCGCTGGTCCAGTCCCTGGTCCGTATCGACCTGTTGGTGGTGCTCGCGGCCGCGCCGGCGCTGGTGGGAATCATCGGATCACACCGCATCAGCCTGTTTGGCGGCGTCCAGCTCCGTGCCGACGGGGTCACGATCGTCCTGTTTGCCGGCGGCCTGCTCGCGGTGGCCGTCGGCCTGTTCGCCTACCGGCAGATGGATCAGCGTACCGGCATCGCGATCATTCCCGAGCTGCGGAACGCCCTGCTGGGGCGTGAGACATCACCACAGCGTCCTCGCCATGCCGGCCTGTTCGTGGCCCTCGAAGGTGGCGAGGGATCCGGTAAATCGACACAGGCCGAACATTTACGATCATGGCTCGCGTCCGCGGGGCGTGAAGTTGTGATCACCCATGAGCCCGGCGGGACCGCCATCGGCGCAACGCTACGGAAACTGTTGCTGGACCCCACGACGCGGCTGCACCCTCGTACCGAGGCGCTGCTGTACGCCGCTGACCGTGCCGAGCATGTCGCGCGGGTCATCGAGCCGGCGCTGGCGCGGGGCGCGGTCGTCGTCAGTGACCGCTTCATCGACTCATCCGTTGCCTATCAGGGCGCCGGCCGTCAACTCGGGGCGGACGGGGTCGCGGCGCTGTCGCGGTGGGCCACCCAGTCCCTGGTCCCCGACATCACGATCCTCCTCGATCTTCCCGCCGAGATCGGCCTCCGTCGGGTCCGAGAACGGGCCGAGCGGAACAGCTCGACCCGCGACCCGAGCGGCCCGGCTACCAGCCCCACAGCCGGCATCGACCGGATCGAGGCGGAGCGGCTTGCCTTTCACGAACGGGTGCGTGAGGGGTTCCACCGACTCGCTGACAGCGCGCCAGGCCGCTACGTGGTACTCGACGCGGACCAGCCGCCCCGGACGCTGCACAACAAGATCCGGGATGTCATCAACGAACGGTTGCGCGCTGATCGCGACTCAGTCGCCGCGGACCCGCCTGTTGGGCCTGCCTCCACCGGACCAGCTGAGGGCATGCGGGCTGAGAGCATGCGGGCTGAGAGCACTGCCACCGAGGCGACTACGGCGGTTACGGCCGAGCTGTTGCCCGGCCGCCCCACAGCAACGAGGAAAACTCCGTCGGCTCGATAACCCGCCTGCCGTCCAGCGGCTCCCCACGGGCCGTGGTGCGGCCCGCCGGTAACCGTCGACCAGCGGCGTCAGAGAATGGACGGGTGAGCGTGTGGGATGCCCTGATCGGCCAGGAACCGGTCATCGAGGCCCTCGCGGGCGCAGCCAGCACGGCAGCCGGGGTGACCGGGAGCGGTGGGCTCGTCGCGGCCAGAGCCACTATGACCCATTCATGGCTGTTCACCGGCCCGGCGGGCGCTGGGCGGTCGACGGCAGCGCGTGCCTTCGCGGCGGCGTTGAACTGCGAGAACTCCCCCCCAGGATGCGGTGGGTGTCATGGCTGCCACACCGTCCTGACGGACACCGCGTCCGATCTGCGCTCGGTACGCCCGGAGGGGCTGTCGCTGGGTGTGAAGGACATCCGGGAGCTGGTGCGCGACGCCGCGAGCGCGCCGACATCGGGCCGCTGGCGGGTGCTGCTTCTCGAAGACGCCGACCGGCTTACCGATCAGGCCGCCAACGCCCTGCTCAAGGCGTTGGAGGAGCCCGCCAAGCGATCGGTGTTCCTCCTTTGCGCGCCGTCGGTCGACGACGTCCTGCCGACAGTGCGGTCGCGCTGCCGAGTCGTCTCGCTGCGCCTGCCCACCCCCGCACAGGTCGCCGCGGTGCTGGGACGGGACGGGATCGATCCCGCCCTTGCCCAGTTTGCGGCCCAGGCGGCCGCGGGCGATGTGGACCGGGCCCGGTCGCTGGCCGCCGACGAAGCGGCGCGGGACCGGCGCACCGAGGTCCTGCGTATCCCGACCCGCCTGCAACGCACCGGGGACTGTCTCGACGCGGCTGCGGACCTGGTGGCCGCCGCGAACGCCGACGCGGACGCGGCGAACACGAATCGTGACGAGGCCGAAACCGAGGCGTTGAAGATCTCGCTCGGTGTGGGTGCAACATCCGCTGGCAGCACGGCGAAGCGTGCGCGGGCACCAAAGCCCGGCGCGAAGACCCGGGCCGTGGCCGTTCGGGGTGCCGCCGGAGCTCTCAAGGAACTGGCGAAAACGCAGAAAAGCCGTGGCCGACGGACCGTGCTCGACTCTCTTGACCGGGCGCTGGTCGACCTCGCCGGCTGGTATCGGGACGTGCTCGTCGTCCAGCTGGGTGCACCGGTCGACGCGATCCACCCGGACCAGGGCGATGCCGTGACACGGGCCGCGCGGGCGTCCACCCCGGAGCAGACGCTGCGCCGGCTCGAGGCGGTGCTGAGGTACCGGCGGAAGCTGGCGGATAATCCCGCCCTCGTCCCGCTACTGGCTATAGAAGCACTCACCCTCGAACTGCGCGCCGGATAGATCATTACCCACCGTACCGGCAACAGTGTCAGTAAGTCATTCCGTGTCATGAACAGGGGACAACATAGTATGCTCCGGATGTGAGTGGAATCATCCGGGCACGAGTCCGTCCCGCCGGCAGCCGAATTCTTGGCGTGGGCGCCTATCGTCCCATAAAAATAGTATCCAACGCTGAGATCTGTCAACGGATAGACTCCACTCCCGAGTGGATAGAATCTCGGTCCGGTATTCGCAGCAGGCGATTCGCTGCTGTGGATGAATCACTGGGAGCAATGGCAGCCACGGCCGGTGGCAAAGCTCTGGCCAGCGCCGGCATCGGAGTCCCGGATGTCGATTGCATCGTGGTGGCCACCATGTCCCATGTCACGCAGTCGCCATCGGTGGCCACCGACGTGGCTAACCGGCTCGGCGCCCGGCAGGCGGCCGCGTTCGACCTCTCAGCCGCGTGCGCGGGCTTCTGCCATGCTCTTGCGGTGGCCAGCGACATGGTACTCGCCGGCAGCGCCACGTACGTTCTGGTGATCGGCGCCGAACGGATGTCGGACATCATCGACCCGCATGACCGCGGAACGGCTTTTCTTTTCGGGGACGGCGCCGGAGCGATTGTCGTCGGGCCGTCGGAAACAGCGGGCATCGGGCCGGTCGTATGGGGTTCTGATTCCTCGGGCCGGGACGCGATCGGACACGACCGCTCCTATCTGGAATGGCGCGACAACCCAGAGCTGCCATGGCCGACAATGCGGATGGCGGGGCAGCGGGTATACCGGTGGGCATCATGGCAGATGGCGCCCGTCGCGCGCCAGGCCCTCGACATGGCCGGGATCAGCGCGGACGAGCTCGCCGCCTTCATTCCCCATCAGGCCAACATCCGCATCATTGACATGCTCTGCAAGGTGCTCGCCCTGCCCGGCACCGTGACCGTCGCCCGGGACGTCGCGGTGCACGGGAACACCTCGGGTGCGTCCATTCCGCTCGCGATGGACGAGGTTCTCGCGAGCGGTGAGGTGCCCTCGGGTGGCCTTGCGCTGCTCATCGGCTTCGGCGCGGGTCTCGTCTACGCGGCCCAGGTCGTCCGGCTCCCCTGACCTCCGGCCCCCTGACCTCCGGCCCCTGGACCTCCGGGGGCACGGGTGTTCGGCAGGGGCCCGTCTCCCGCCGGCACGGGCTACCTGTCGGCGACGGCGGCCCCGGAACCACGAGCGCTCCGGGGGCGCGGCACGGGGCTGGCACCCATCCGCTCCGGCGCGGCCACCGCGATGCCGTCAGCACCCGACGACGGCCGGACGTTCGGAAGCGAGGCGGCGGCGACCACGGCCACGGCGAGCCCGGCGGTCATCAGCAGGAACGCGTTCGTGTAACCGCTTTCATGCGGCAGTTTTCCCGCGCCTGCACCGGCTGCGATGACAGTGGCGGTAACGGTGGTGCCGATGGAACCACCGATCGTCCGGATGTTGGCGTTCATCCCGGACGCGATTCCGGTCTGGTCAGGGCGAACCGCTACAACCACGAGGTGTGACATCGCCGCGAAGCCCAGCCCGATACCTACTCCCAGCAACGAGGTGGCGATGTAAATCATGTAGCTCTGGCTGTGCGCGAACGTGAGGACGCTGGTGGCGGAAGTCGCGATGAGCGTACCCAGGAGGAGCGGGATCTTCGTGCCGTACCGGGCTCCGATGCGGCCGGCGAATATTCCGGCTACCAGCATGAATACGCTGGCCGGCACCATGTAGAGGCCAGCTGCGGTGACGCTCGCCCCGAACCCGTAGCCTGCCGACCGAGGCGTTTCCACGAACTGCGGTACGAACACCATCACCGAGAACATCGTGAAGCCAAAGAGGACCGCGGTGATGTTCGTCCGGTACACCGTGGGAATCCGCATCATCCGCATGTCCACAAGCGGCTCGGCACTACGGCTCTCAACAGCGAGCCAGAGTGCGATGAGCAGCCCCGCCAACGCGAACAGACCGAGAACCGAGGCGGATTCCCATCCCCACCGGGGCCCCTGGTTGATCCCGAGAAGCAGCGCGACAAGCCAGGCGGCAAGCAGCAACGCGCCGGTGACCGACACGTTTCCACCCACGCGGACGGGTGATTCCGGCACCCGCAGCATGGTCGTCACCAGCGCCACGGCAATGGCCATCGCGGGCAGCCAGAACAGCCAGTGATAGCCCAGGTGGCTGCTGATCGGCCCGGAGATGACCGTCCCCGTCCCGGAACCAACCCCGAGCACAGCTGACACGACACCGATCGCGCTGCCGACCTTCTCCGGCGAAAACTCGTCCCGGATGATCCCGAACGCGAGCGGGAAGATCGCTCCACCCACCCCCTGGACGACCCTGGCAAAGAGCATCACGGGCAGTGACGTCGCAAGCGCGGCAATCACTGTGCCGATACCAAGCACCGCGAGCATAACGACGAGCACGCGCTTCTTACCGCAGACATCTCCGAGACGCCCGAGGATCGGGGTCGCCACGGATGCGCTGAGCAGGTAGGCCGTCATGATCCAGGCAATGCCCGCCTGGCTCGCGCCGAACTCCGCCCGGATCGTCGGCAGCGCTGGCGCGATCATCGTCTGCAGCAGCGAGAAGGTCAGCGCCGACAGGCTGAGAGCCGCGAAGGTCACCGATGACGAGCGTCTTCCATCCACCCCGGCCGTCATACTGGACAGTCCTCTCGCTCGCCGATAGGAGCACATCCCATGATCAATAAAACATATAAAGGATGATACTCAGTATCATTGACGATACCAAGTATCTATTCATCAAAAACGGCGCCGGGATGTGGCCTACACTTCATCTCTGGAGATCGACTTGAGATCGGCTTGGCGACGTAGATCACCACCTCGCGAAACAGCCGCGGAGCAACAATGATCATTGTGGTAGCCCCGAACATCAACGGACGCATCCGACGCCCACGACCACGCAGGTGACTTCTATGACCAACCCGACCGGGATAACCGCCTTCCGGGAACGGCTACGGACGACCGTCCGCGGTGACCTGGCGCAGGTCGCAGTCGAGCTGTTCCTCGAGCACGGCTTCGATGCCGTCACGGTGGATGCGATCGCCGCGGCGGCCGGCGTGTCCCGCAGCACCTTCTTCAGGTATTTTCAGACGAAGGAGGATGCGGTCTTGGCGCACGTCGAGGCCCGTGGGGAGCAGTTCCGCCAGGCCGCGCTGGCCCGGCCGGCCGATGAGCCCGCGCTCCTGGCTGCACGCAACGCCCTCACCCCCCTGATCGAAGACATGAGCCGCAACCGCGAGCGGTCCGTGGCGATCAACGGCCTGATTGAGAGAACCCCGTCTCTGCGTGCCCGCAGGATCGACAAACAGCTGGTCCTGCGCACGATGCTGGCCGATGCGATGGCGAACCGGATGGCGACGGATCCAGCGACCGACCTCCGGCCCGCGCTCATCGCCGGCGTCACCCTGAGCGTGTTCGAAGCCGCCCACACGGCGTGGCTGAGCGCCAACGACGACACCGACCTGGCCGATCTGGTGGACGAGGCGTTCGTGACGGTGGGCGTGGCGTTCGCCACAGCTGCCGTACAGCCCTGAACAAGCCGCCGCGGTCCAGTCCAGATATTGACGGGCCCGAACAACAACAACGGACACAGGCAATTTTGCCTGGAAACACATTCCTTCACCAAATTAGAACAATATAAACACAACAAACGACGGACCGCACCAGCTCCACCTTCACACGGAGATCTGATCAAAAACTCTTTGACCTGCTGATATACCCATCCGCAGGGCATTGAACCGGGTCCGTGTAGCCTCATCGTCCGATGATGACTTTGCTGCCGCCCGCCCACGCCAGGCCTGCTGAAGCCCGTCGCCTAGACACTTCCCCCAGCTACGGATCGTGCGCACCCTGTTGTGTCGCAGCCTTCTCGAGCGGAGGAGGTCGAGTGTGAAACACCAAGAAATCTTCAAAAAAACACGGAGACCACTCCGAAACACAACACTGACTGATTCAACGCGTCTGACAACGGAGCAACACGAAGCCGGCCGGATCACTGCCGAGAACAGGTACGCACATGCACCCGGCAGCCCGAGGACCTCGGTGCGCAAGGTGCTGTCGCGGCGCGGCCGGCTCTGGCTCGCCGGCCTGGGTGTGCTGACGATCGCAACCACGAGCCTCGGCTGCCGCATCGCTCCCACCGGCCGTAACGAGGTCGAGAGCGCGATGGTGGCAGCCACACCCGCTCCATCCGCAGCCGATACCGCCGGCACGCTCACCCCCCCAGCCAGCCCCCCAGCCAGCCCCCCAGCCAGCCCCGGCGCCGCCACCGTCCGATCAGCCGCCGTGACCGCCGGGGCGCCCGGCACATCCATGACGGCCGACGGGCCCACCGGATCGGCGGCCACAGCGCAGGCAACGGCCGGGTGGATGAGCGGCGTCGCCGCGGGCACGCTGACACAGGCGAACCAGTGGTCGGCCTTTCGCGGACGGCCGGTCGACGTGGTCGTCACCTTCGCCGACCGGTCAAGCTGGGAAACGATAACCCATCCGTGGCTTGGCGCGGGCCCGGAGAAGTTCGCCGGTTTCCCCGGCACCTGGGTGATCAGTCAGCCGTTCTTCCCCGCCTCCGGCGGCGACATCGGCGCCTGCGCGTCAGGAGCCTACAACTCCCACTGGCAGGAGTTCGGCCGGTGGCTGACCAACCAGGGCCGCGCGGCCACCGTTGTCCGGCTGGCCTGGGAATTCAACGGCAGCTGGTTCCCATGGTCGGCCTCGAGCAGGCCGGGGTCGTGGGTCGGCTGCTTCCAACAGGTGGTCGGTGCCATCCGGCAGACAGCTGCCCAGGTCCGGATCGACTGGACGATGAACGCACATACCGACGGCGCATTCGACTTCTACCCGGGTGACGCGTACGTCGATGTCATCGGCATCGACACCTTCGACATGTGGCCGGCAAGCACGGACGAGAACTCCTGGAACACCCAGTGCAACGAAGCCGAGGGGCTCTGCTCAGTGATCAGATTTGCCCGCGCGCACGGCAAGAAGTTCTCCGTACCGGAATGGGGACTGGTCGGCAAGCAGGACACCGGTGCCGCGGCAGCCGGGCAGTCGGGTGGGGACAACCCCTTCTACATCCGGAAGATGCACGACACGTTCGTCGCCAACGCCGACGTCTTGTCCTACGAGGCGTACTTCAACAGTCCGGACGCGGGCAACGTCCATTCCGCCCTGGTCAACCCGACTGAACAGCCCAACGGTGCCCAGACCTACGCGCTGTTGTGGTGATGGCGTTATAGGGCACCGCCGAGCCCCGCAACCACAACCGGTCACCGGCTGGCCTCTCCACCGGTGAAGGCCGCGACCACGCCATTGTCACCGTGGACATCAACGACGGCATGGTCGCGGCGGCCGAAGGCGAACAGGAGGAGTTCGGCCGGATTACCGACGAGGGTTACCTCACCGGCACCACGACGCAGTACGACCCGCCCCGGGCCGTCGGCGCGCTCAGCAACCACCCCGACAGCGGACCGTCGGTAGGCGGCCCGGCCGAACATCTGAAACGATCGCCAGAGCGCCCGCTGCATCCCGTCGTCGAGCTGGGATCCGCTCCACCCTGGCCTGGCCCGTCGAACATCCTCATGATGGACGAAGAACTCGACCAGGTTCGCGGCGTCGTCGACCAGGCCGAAACGGGTTGGATGCCACCATGGTGGACCGTCACGGAATATCCTCACCAGGTCCGGAAAGGTATCACCGCGCATGGTGGCTCTCTCCGCCATCGCCGTCACACCATGCAGTGATTTAATCACGAAACCAGGCAGTGCGTATGGCACCCGGTCCCGAGTCACCAAATGAGCAACAAGATCATGAGCGGTCCAGCCAGCACACAGCGTAGCCTGAGCCGGACCGACCTCATCCAGCAGATCCGCAAGAGCCACACGCTGCGCACGGGCACGTCCCATGCACGCAATGCTAAAACCTTCGCATCGCCCTGGCTGGCTACCGACGCGGCCGCCACTCGCCTCAGGGCCCGCCCTCCCCCGCCCCCGCCGCCGGGGAAGCGCTGGGGGCCGGCCGCTGAGCGGCGGTGCTACCGGCGGCGGTGCCGGCGGTGTCCGGCGGCGGGACCGGGCGGCCGAGCAGGTACCAGCCCCACAGGCCCGCCGGTGCTGGTGCGCGCACCGGTCCATCCGCGGCAATGCGGGCGTCCATGGTGTCAAGGATGTGATCCCAGCTCCCGGCGAGCCGCAGCACCAGGCTCCCGACGACAGCGGTGCGGGGAAGGTGCGGATGCGGGCGGGTGGGTGCCCGCCGCATCGATCGTCGGAACGCGGTGGCCATCCGGCGCCGGTCGTCTGGGGAGAGCGCCTTGTCGAGATCGGCGACCAGGGCCTCCTCCGCCGCGATGTGCTGTTCCTCAAGCTCGGCAAGACGCTCACGCAGCCTGCCCATCGACTCGTCCGGCCGGTGGACGTCGCCCTGGATGTACTGGGAGATGCCGCGTAGCACCGACGCGGTTTCCCGTCCCTGGGCACACAGTTCGGCGATGCGCGGCCGACTGTCCGGGAGGCGGCGACGCGCCATGGGATAGACGGATGTCTGCACGGCGTACATATGGGCGCTGATCGCCGCAACCGCCGTGTCGGCGGCTCGCAACGCGCGTCTCGGATCCCCCGAGGTCGCGGCCTCGGTGAAGGTAAGACCAACAAGGTGTGTCGCGGCGTCATGCGACGCTTTGATCATTTCAGGCAGGGACGTCCCGCTCGAATCGTCCCGCTCGCCGGCTCTGGCCTTCTCGGTCGTCGCCGTCCCCTCCGGCCCTGTTGTGGACATCATTGCCACCCCCAAGCCTGCGCACTGCCAATACGGGACCGCTAGGCGACGACCGAGCCGCCAGCGGCTGAATCGACGCTCCTTGGAGCGCCCGGCAGCGGGGCTGTCCGGCTCGCGCCGCCCAGGCGGCGCCGCGCGTCATCGCTCCCCATCCATCGCCGCGCGATACAGGGGTACCCGGCTCGTCGGCCCCCACCCACCACCGCCGGTGGCTCCCCGCGCAGCCTCGCGATGCACGCACCCCAACCCCGCTCCTTGATCCACACCCCTATTGCCGGACGCTCTTAATCATCAGACAAACTCTATACCCAACATTTCAACTTCGCTATCCATCGTCAATCACAACAGATCACCCAGCTGTTCAATCACGGCCGGCGCGCACGGCAACCAACACCTGGCCTGGCACAAACCGCCCATCGCCCGCAAGATCGCGAACCACCACCGCCGTCGCCATCGCGGTCGGCCGGCAAACGGCCAAGAGGCTCCGGCAACAGGACTGCCCGGCTCGCGCATCCAGGCCGCCTCCTGGCTGCGTTGCCGGCCAAACCGGGACAACTCATCCGGTATCGCTTCGGCCTCCCGCCTTGCCAGGGGCCGCCTGGACGCGGCTCACTGATCGAAAGCCTGATCTCCCACACGCTCTCAGCGGGGCATGATCGGAGAAGGGCTCGTCGAGCACCCCCGCCGGTAACGAGGATCAGGCAGGTACGGGTAGAAGTACTGACAAGAAGGCCACAAAAAGTCCAGCCGCGACCGATTGGAACAGGATGGTTACTCAATGCCGTGGCGCCAGCCAGCGAAGCACCGTTCGACCGCACGGCGATGCGCGCCAGCGCCCGCCCGAAACACTGGTACCCAAAAAAGCCAGACCGGCATAACTATCGACCGCATAACAATTAAGCGAAGGACATGAACAGGATGATCCGGAAATGAACAACAAGGAGTCTGCTGACGACAGCGGTAATCGGCACAACGGGCAGCTTCCGTTCGCACAGGCTGCCGCCAGCCATCCGTCAACCGCGGCAGGATGGCTGGCCGGCGCCCTGAGCAAGCCCGTGTCACTGGTCCGGATGGTCCCCAAACGCCGCCGCATACGCCCGGAGAGTCCTTCGACACCGCCCGGCCGAGTGATCGCGTGTCACATATACCGGGACGGCTACCGCGATCCGCGATCGATCCACCATACCGATGCGCTGCGTGTTGCCCGGGATCACCGCGGCAGTTTTGCCTGGCTCGGCCTGTACGAACCGAGCACGACGGAACTGTCCAATATCGCCGATGTCTACGGGCTGCATCCGCTCGCGGTCGAGGACGCCGTCACCGCCCATCAACGGCCGAAACTGGAGCGATACGGGGAGACCCTTTTCGTCGTCCTCAAGACCGCCTGTTACGTGGAACACGAGGAGCTGACCTCGACATCGGAGATCGTCAACACCGGCGAGGTCATGGTGTTTCTCGGCCAGGATTTCGTAGTCACGGTCCGGCATGGGGAACATGGCGGGCTCCAAGCCCTGCGCAGCCGGCTGGAAGCGCACCCGGAAATGCTCCGCCACGGACCGTCGGCTGTCCTCCACGCTATCTGCGACCAGATTGTCGACGATTACCTGGCGGTTACCGAGAAGATTGAAATCGACATCGACGACGCCGAGGGATCGGTCTTTCACCGATCGATTCCGCCCGATGCCAGTAAAGTTTACCAGCTCAAACGTGAGGTGCTTGAGCTCAAGCACGCTGTCACGCCACTCGCCGCTCCGCTGCGAGCGCTCACCGAACCGGACGTCGGCGGGATTGCCCCGCGCATTCAGGAATACTTCCGTGACGTGGCCGACCACCTCGAACAGGTCACCGAACGAATAGCTCGATTCGACGAGCTGCTGTCGTCAATTATTCAGGCGACCTTGACACAGGTGGCCATCGCGCAAAACGAGGACATGCGCCGCATCAGTGCCTGGGTCGCCATCGCCGCGGTTCCGACAGCGGTTGCCGCCATTTACGGGATGAATTTCGAGCACATGCCCGAACTGCGGCAGCCGTGGGGATATCCCGCTGCTCTCTGCTTGATGGCGGCAATCTGCTTCACCCTGCACCGAGCCTTCAAACGGAATGGCTGGCTGTAGCCTCGTACCGTGGTACGCTCAAATATCAACTGATAGCATGATGGACGCTCGTGAATATTGCTGCTGGCTTTCGCGGCCGGTCCGGTCAGCTCGCCGGTGGAGCCGATACACCGACGAGCTGACCGGTATAGCAGAAGGCCGCGATCATCATTTTTTGCGTGGCTGACGCCCAAAAACCGACCGAACTCATGTTTCGTGGCGTCCCGTGTGTAAAAATTGAGCAGGGTGTTGAAGGCGCCACAATACCAGGCAAATTATCCACCGAGCTGGCCGCGCCGCGAAGCTCCCGCCAGACGCGGGTGGCCTCCGTTCGAGCCAGCACAACTGGCACAACCAGTGCCACAGGCCGGGCCATGGGAATTACCACGGCGCGGCCCCGCCGACCCGGCTGGGATACCGCCCGTCAGGACTATACCGTACCCAGCAGGACCGCACCGCGGCTTCGTTCGATAGCTATTTCATACTAGGAACAACGACATATCACCCGACAGCGGGATTCACGGAGACCACGCTGTCGGCTACCGTAATCGCCTGTGTCAGGCCTTCGTGCGGGAGTTCACAGTCAACTGCCGTCCCAGCCGCGGGCTAGCGGCAGCGTACGGTTACAATCCGTTCTCAGTCGCAACGCGGGCGTGGGTGGCAATGACGACGCCCCCCGCCGTATCCACACCATCACCTGTGACGTCGACCGCGACATCCGCGACATCCGCGACGCGATCCGATGACCCAGCCGACATACCCGGTCCGTAACGATCTTATCGCCGAGCTGGCGACAAGACTGGAGCAGCTCGATCAGATCCTTGGGCGGCTGGAGGATGCCGAGCGGCAGGCCGCCGACGCCAGCGAGCGCCTGATGCGCACCCGGCGGTGGCAGGAGGAGACGGTCCGCGCGATCCAGGACGAGCGAGCGCAGATGCGCACCCATCAGCGGGCGCTGGACGATCTCGCGGACCGCGCGCAGGCGGCCGTCGAGGCCCTGTCCGGCCAGTACCGCTCCCTGCCCCCGGAGATTCACGAACTCGCGGTCGAACTGCACGTCCTGCAGACCGCGGGCCTGCTCTCCCGCCGCGACACCCGCGCCCGGCGCCGCTGACGCCGACCCGTCCCAGGCCGCGGACATCCTCTCGCACAGCGGATTTCGGAGCGGGAAATCCCATAACGGCTGACACAGTGCGTAATCTAGCGAGCCTATTCATTAAGATAATTTTCGCTACTACATGTCAGCGATATATAGCTGTCGGCACTCAAGCACCCCCCCGTCGCCGGACCGTCACCGCTATGGCGTAATGTCATCTTCCGCATCCTGTGGGTCATGGCATGGCAAGCCTCCGTCTAGGCGACCTGTCGCAGTGGCCAGCAGATCAAGATAGAGCGGCGAGTGATCGGCAAGGAGGATGGGAGGAACCGCTATGGTCACTTCTGCGAGTACTCGCCGTAGTTGTGAGGGACTAGTATTTGCTGGCACCATCCTTTTGAACTAGTCTCGCGCCGACGTCACGACAACACCGGGCCGAACGCCGAATCCTGCCCACGGCCCCGGTGTCCCCTCCGAGTCGTCACCAGGGCAGGAGCGGGGGACCCATCCTCCACCGGTTGGCACCGAGCCACGGTGCCGACCTAGGGGTGAAGTGAGTCGTGTGCTGGTCGCACGGCCCACCGGGCAGCCCAGCCCGAACCCGACAGCTCACCTCGCAGGCGAACGGGAAGGATCACAGTCTTGTCTGCGCCCGATGTGCAGCTTGATCCGGCAATATGGCCATGTTCGTCGCCGACGGCGTCGCTGTCCTCGCTGCGACCTCAGGCCGAGACACCTGGGCGTCCAGCCCGCGGTAGGCACCGCGCGCCCGCTCCGCCGTCGGCCCCCGGCCGCGTCCGGGCACGTGCCGCGGTCGCGGCGATGACAACCGGCACGGTTGCGGTGTCAGGCGTCGCGCTGGCCGGCTGCGCCCCGACCGACTCAGGGATGGACGAGACTTCGGTCAGTTCCCGGATCACCCTTGGCTCTCAGTTCGGAAGCCAGGCGTCACTCGCCGGTCTGCGCACGTCCGTTATCAACCCGGCCACCTCGGTTGGCCCCGGGTCCATCACCAGCCATGTGATCGATCAGGCTGACCTGCACCCCAAGTCAGGTGTCGCGCTCAGGGTCACTAATCCGGACGTGTCAGTACAGGCCGACCAGCCCATTGACATGGGCTTCTCCCTCGAGGACGGGACGACCCACGCGCCGCTGTCAAACCAGCTCATCAAAATTCAGGTAAAGCTGCCTGACGGCTGGGCAACATTCAAGCACCTGTATACTAACGAGCAGGGCTTTGCGAGCTACACTGCCAAGGTCCTCACCACCACACAGATCACTGCTATCTTCGACGGAACGGATGCCCTGCAGTCGGCTCGCTCCTCGAACGTTGGTACTATGACGGTGGTGCCCAGTTCGGTCCCCGCGCCTCCGGCGCAGGCCGCCGGCTCGGCCGCTGCTGCCGCGTTTCGGGTATCCACCTCCGATACAGCGGATGCTACGATGCCAGTCGGATCGCTCGGTGAAAGAGCTGTCTATCTGGCCGCGCAGCAAGCCGGCAAGCCTTACGTGTATGGTGCGGAGGGCCCCTACTCCTTCGACTGTTCCGGCCTGGTTCAGTATGTTTTCAAACAGCTCGGCCGCAGTCTCCCCCGCACCGCGGAAGAACAGTACGAAGCCACGGCCCATGTGTCGCAGTACAATAAGCAGGTCGGCGACCTCATCTTCTTTGGTACGCCGGGAAACATCTACCACATCGGCATCTATGCCGGCGGTGGCAAGATGTGGGCGGCACCAAAGTCCGGTGAAGTCGTTTCGCTCAGAGATATCTACACCACGTCATACTCAGTCGGCCGGGTCAGTTAGCGGCCAGCGGCCTCGCTCGTTGACTCCTTCATCTCACTGATATGACTGACGCAGTCAGCCTCTGAAAAACATATAGCGGGTTCACGCGTGTCCTCCCCCTCCGGTCACGCGTGAACCTCACCGCCAGATCGGTGTTGTCGATATAAACACCGGTCTGGCGGTCCCAAACCACAACTGGATGTCTCCAAAGACTTCCGCTGGTCGGATCGAGCCAACCCCCCCGGCTCGCAATGCCCGGCGGAACACGGGCTTCCCCGGCCTTTCGCACTGAACCCCCCCCACAGTGCGCTTGGCCGGCGGAGGTCCTGGGCTCCCGCTGGTCGGCCGTGCCACCCCCCCGGCCAAGCCGACCGGCGGGAGCCCTCTCAACGACAGCCGACGAGGCGGGTCGAGGATTGATCCACAAATTGCCGGGATCTCCAGCTCGCTTCAGACCGAAGGCCACGCGAAAACACCATCATCGCGTGGCCTTCGGTGGCCGCTTAGAGCGACCGGCAATAGGGCGTTCGATCAGGGAGCGGCGACCGCTTAGCCCTTGATGTCCTTTGAGAATTTCCACAGCTCGCTGGTCGTGGCTTCGTTCCATTTCCGCCCTGGCGCAAGAGCCACTGACTTGACATGGACCCGTGAAGGACACGCGGGGAGCGGCCCGACCGTGTTCACCGTCCCGACCGCCGTGAACAGTGGCTGCTGGGCGGGGTCGAGCGGGCCGCAGGCCACCGTGAGCGCGAGACGGCCGCCCTCTCCCGCACCCCAGATGTAGATCCGGGACATATCGATGTTCGATCGCTCCTTGGCGACGTAACGGACCACGTCCCACAGATACCGCGCGTCCTGACCGTTGGTCTGCCAGGTACTGGCCACCGCCTCCGGATACACCAGAGCGAACTTCTGTTGATCAGCAAGCGCGGACACCTTACTGTCCTTCTCGATCGTCGCCGCGTCACTCTCGTCGTCATGCAGGACGAGGAGCAGCGGCACCGGCTTCTCGGGCTTGGCCTCGGCGTGGACCGCAAGCTCCCGGCCCGCGGACTCGTAGCCCGCCGGAATCTCGGCGCGCTCGGTCTTCACCTCGGGTGAGTGATGCCCGTAGGCGAGGGCAACGACGACCACGCCAGCGGCCACCAGCACCCGTCGACGGTTCTTGCTCCACAGCTCTTTCCCGGCTTTGAGCGGATTCGACGCCACCAGACAACCGAACCACACCGAGAGCCGTTGATTCGGCAGATTCGACACGTGGCGTGGACGAGTCGGGCACCACAGCCGTGGTCTGGCACACACCTGTGCGGGTTGACGCCAACGGCGACCAGCCGGGCGGACGCGGCCAGGCGCCAGCGGCCGCTCCACGGATCCGCCGCGGCGGCCCCAGGACACCCGCTTCGCGCCGATGGTGTATCCACAAGAATCTGTAGAGATCCGAGACGCCGCGGACGGATGACATGGCGTAGGGATGAGGCCGAGGTGGACAATGAACAAGCACTCGATCATCGGGCGCTGGAGAAGATCGAGCATGAGCTGGCCGTGCTCGGCCGCCGGGCCGAACGGTTCCGCATGGCCATCGCGGACGGCTCCGGCCCGCCTCTCGACCGTTCCGCCTATCTGCTTCTCAGCTATCTGTACGACCACGGCTCGGTACGGTTGACCACCCTCGGCGCGGTGTTCGCCCTCGACATCTCGACGGTGAGCCGCCAGGTCGCCGCACTGGCCACCGAGGGGCTGGTGGAACGCGCCACCGATCCCACCGATCGCCGGGCCAGCCTGGTGACCCTGAGCGCACGCGGACGCGATCGCTACGTCGTCACCCGGGCAGCGCGGGTAACGAGCATCAGCGGCTTGGTGAGCGGCTGGGAAAAGGACGAACGCGACAGTTTCGGAACGCTTCTCGGTCGTCTCAACGCGGCGATTGCCGAACGCGACAGGGCACAGCTGCCGTCACGGAGTCAGGCCGCGACGTCGAGAGCGCGCAGCCGCGCCTGACGCAGTAGTTGTATCTCAGCCGGGTCAACCAGCGCCGGCAGCGGGCCGTGCACCCAGGACAGCAACAGATCGGCCAGTGCGGGGTTCTGCGCGAGAACCGGGCCGTGCAGATAGGTACCAATCACGTGGTGATCCACGATGCCGTCGGTCTGGTCCGTGGTGCCGTTACCGACGCCCTTGCGTACCACGCCCAACGGCCTGCCCCGGCCGCCAGCCAATCGTCGAGTACGCCCGGCGTGGTTCTCGTAACCGAGCAGCACCGGAAGACCCAGGTCGGATGTTGGTTCCACGACGATGTCACCGACCGCGCGGGGCGGCGCCGGCTGGTCAGCCGGGTCGAACGACCGGCGCGTCTCCACATCCACCAGGCCGAGCCCGTCATGCACCTCGTCGCCAGCGGGAAAAGATGCGCCGATCACCTGATAGCCGGCACACACCGCGAGGACGACAGCACCTTCGTTGACCGCTCGCAGCAGCGATGTGCTTCTGCGCAGGCCGTCAGCAGCCAGCACCTGCGGTGCGTCCTCACCCCCGCCCAGCAGGTAGATGTCGCAGCCGCCGGGCACCACCTCACCGGCCGGAACGTTGATCACCTCAGCCGCCAGCCCTCGCCAACGCAGCCGCTGTGCCAACACGATCGCGTTGCCGCCGTCACCATAGGTTCCGAGCAGCTCCGGATAGATCAGAGCGATGCGGGTCGCCGAGTCGGAGATCATACCGCCATCCTGGTCATCTGGTTGTCCCCACCGGGGCAACCCGCCCCAGAATGTCACGGAAGGCGGTGTAGTTGGCGACCACGTCCACGGTCTTGTCAAAGACCGTGGACGCCGCGCTCTCGGCGTCGGGGTGCACCGTGTGCGGAACCTCCGCATAGGCCAGCCGGACGCTCATGTCCTCCTTACGCTCGCCGGTCACCAGCACGTCGCGGCCCGCGAGCCGCTCGAACGGGACATCCCAGATCCAGGAAGGATCACGGCCGTCAGCGGTCTGGGAGTTGAAATCTATGATCACTGGGCGCGCGGGTGCCGTGTTGAGCAGCTCCATCATCTCCACCCAGCCGGCCGGGTTCTTGGCCAGCAGGAGCCGCCCGCGTACACCACTCTCACCGAGCTCGACCTCCTGATAGCGACCTTGGACGTCATCGAGACCGGTCATCGCGGCAAGCGCGTCCGCGACCTCGACCCCGAAGAGCTTCGCGGCGGCGGCGGCCATCGCCGCGTTGCCGAGGTTCACCCGCCCCGGCAGGTCGATGGAGGCCCTGATGTGACGACCGAACCACAGCAGTTCGCCAGGCCCGGTGACGGCGACGATCGGCTCCGGGCGGGCCAGCCCGCAGTCGCACCACCACCCCGAAGAGTTGCGATGCAGCAGCCGGGCACACTGCGGACACACCATCGCATCCGCTGTCCAGTTCTGCCCGACCGACACCCAGATCTGGTTCGACCACCCGGACGCGGCCCAGGCGACCAGCGGGTCGTCGACGTTGGCGACCACTGTCGCGGCGGGCAGATCCGCCCCGAGCTCACGCCAGAGGCTCGCGATCCGCCGGGTCTCGTTCGACCGGTCGAGCTGGTCACGGCTAATGTTGAGCAGCACAACCGCCCGGGGAAGGATCTGCCTGGCGACCTTGGGCAACCAGATTTCGTCCACCTCGAGCGCGGCGGCCGCGTCGAAGGGCGGACGGGACAACGCGGCGAGCACCCCCGGCGCCATGTTCGCGCCGCCGCTGTTGCTCTTCACCGGGCCGAGGGTGCCCAGCGCGCGGGCCAGCAGCCGAGTGGTCGTGGTCTTGCCGTTGGTCCCGCTGACGCAGACCGCCATCCGGCCGGCCGCGACCTCGGTGAGGATCCGCGGGGATACCTGTAGGGCGAGCTTACCGCCGATCATCTCGCCTGATCCACGTCCCAGCCGGCGGGAGGCTGAGGACGCGAGTTTCTCCACCGCGAGCGCGGCGCGGGTCCGGGTGGAGAAACGGCGTGGGGGTGGTGTGGTCATCGCCTCATCAGCGTGCCATGACTCGTCTCGCCTGTTACAGAGACCCCGTACATCTCCACAGGGTGCCACGCCCAGGCTGGCGCCGACGACGTGAAATCGTCAGATCCGGGCATGGTGCTCGCGGAGCCAGGCCAACGGATCCACCGGGCGGTCCCCGACATGCACCTCGAAATGCAGGTGGGGGCCGGTGGAATGACCTTCGTTTCCCACCAGGGCGATCTGCTGACCAGCCGCGACGGTTCCTCCCCGGACCGTGAGGACCCGCATGTGCCCGTAAAGCGTCTCGACACCATCCCCGTGCTGCAGCACAATCTCGTTCCCAAAGCCGGAGGCGGGCCCGGCGTAGAGTACATAACCGGCGGCGGCGGCCATGATGGGAGTGCCGAGTGGCGCGGCGATGTCAAGCCCGAGATGACGCTCGGAGCCGGCGGTGGGGTTGAAACCGCGGGAGATCGTCCCGATCACCGGTGGCACCCAGCCCGGCGCCACCGGATCGGCCGCGGCTGGTGGCTGCGGCGACTGCGGTGCCGCTCCGGGCGCGGGCGGATCATCCTGTGGCGGTGTTCCAGGCGCGGACCAGCTCGAAGCCGAGGGAGCCGAGGGAGCCGCCGCGGGTGGCGGCAGAACAGTCCGCAGCGACATGACCCGCAGGCCCTGGACAGCTTGGCGGGCTGTGGCGGCAAGCAGCACCGGGTCCGGCGTCCCGGGGACGACGAGCGCCACCGCGCTGTCGGCGACCAGGCCGAGCGCGGCGGACCGGGATCGGTCCACCACCACCCCGACACCCGGCAGACGAATTGTTGCCAACGCACCGATTCGTAAACCAACCGGCCGGTCATGGCCGACATCAACCTGGCCGCCCAACCGCACATCCAGCGCCGCCGCAACACTGTGCGCAACCGCGATCTCCCCATCCGCGATTCGCTGCCACAGCGCGGTGACCTCGGCAGTGCCCGCGGGCGCGACGGTACGCAGCACGTTTGGATCAGCCCCAATCGCGCCTGTACGGCCACTTCCCACACTCACCTCGGCAAAATCGGCGACAACCGCCTCGGATGCGCCCACGGCCCGGCCGAGTCGATCGATCTCAGTCCGGGTAAGACTGCGATCAGTGGTGACGAACAGGTACGGATCGGTGCGGTGAGTCAGCGGACCCACCGAGGCTCGGGGACCCACAAGCGCGCCGAACGCAGCCGCGACGGGCGGATGGGCACCAGCCCGCGTCCTCAGGCTGACGCTTCCCGCGCCGAGTACGCTCACGCTCACCACTGTGCCCGCCAGTAACAGCGCAGCCGCCGCGCCGGCAACCAGCGGCGGCACACCGGCCGAGCCGCGCCAACCGCGGTGGGTGTCGGCATCCGCCGCCGGAACAGCCGCCCGGACACCCGGCTGGGTCCACACCCAACGTCACCCCCGTAGTAATCTTCCAGACCGTCGGCCGCACGAAAACAGCGCGACAGCATGATTGCGCCGTCCTTGGTGCGTTAAGTCCGCCAGTAAGCTGATCAGGTACAAGTGTGCTGCAAGGTGTGATATGACGTGCCCGATATGGGCGTCCGATGGGCGAAAGCACGGTGACTGTCGTCCGACCGGGGCATGCCCCAGCCCACGCGGCGGCGGGCAGCGGCTCGCCGGGTCCGGTGACCGCTCGGGCGGCTCCGCGGGCTGGGCGACCACCGTGGTCGCCACAACGCCAAGCGGAGGCACGGAGCCGGGTGCTGAAGTGGGTATGGACTCGATAGAAGGACGTGGGGGAGTTCGGTGACGCAGAGAGCCAGTGCCATCGGCCGCGAGCGCGGACGCTGGAGCGCACACGAGATCAGTCTTGACGACGCGGAAGACCTTGACGGGCTCGCGGATTTCATGCATGACATCTCCGCCGAACTCGTCATCGCCTTCATCGAGGAGGATGACGAGTACCTGGGCATTGTCCGGATCGACGGTGACACCGGTGATCCCAGGGTGTTCCTGTCCGACCATCGGGTGCTGTTCACCTCGGCGCTGGCCGATCGGCTGTTCGCGGGTGCGCTGCCGCCGGCGGGCAGTGCCGCCATCGACGACGAGTCCGACGACCTGCTCGCGGGCGCCACACCAGCAGGTGACATCGACTTGCTTGCGGACGTCGGCACGGACGCGGACGCCCTCCTCGAACTGATTACGGAAAAGGGGCTGCTACCTGCCGACGTCATATTCGCGATCAGTGAACGCGCTGGCTGCGCGGATATTCTGGACGAAATCGGGAACTGAGGTGGCGGCCGGACACGGCGGCGTGGCCCGCTTCGCCGATCTGATGGGTGCCGCGCTGGAAGAGGCCGAACGGGCTCTGCTCACGGGGGACGTTCCGGTGGGTGCCGTCGTGTCCGCCGCGGACGGAACCATCATCGGCCGGGGCTGTAACGCCCGGGAGGCCGACCAGGATCCGACCGCTCACGCGGAGGTGGTCGCGTTGCGCGCCGCGGCGGCGGCAGCCGGCTCATGGCGGCTGTCGGCCGCAACCCTGGTTGTCACCCTGGAACCATGCACGATGTGCGCGGGCGCGCTGGTCCTCGCCCGGGTCGGCCGGCTGGTCTACGGAGCGTATGACCCCAAGGCCGGAGCAGCCGGATCAGTGTGGGATGCCGTCCGCGACCCGCGGCTCAACCATCGCCCCGAGGTGATCACAGGCGTGCGGGAAGAGGAATGCGCACGCCTGCTCACGGACTTTTTCGCCACCCGCCGACTCCCGCGCCGGACATCCGGTTCATGATTGACTAACAGCACCCGACCACTAAAAGCGACCGGATCGCGCCGCCGCGCGCCCGCCGACAGGCAATCGCCAGCATGCCCGCCGCGTCCAGTAAGCTAGCTAGCGGTGGAGTCGCCTAGTGGCCGAGGGCGCACGCCTCGAAAGCGTGTGAGGGGGCAACCCCTCCGTGGGTTCAAATCCCACCTCCACCGCTCTCTACCAGGCCAGTCAGTCGCACCGGCGCACCCACGCCTGAATCTGCCCGTTGATCATTTGGTCTCACTTCCGGTCTCATTCGGTCCGCCGGTGGGCGCCGGACCATCCCCCGGAAAGATCCTTCGGCTGCTTCCCCCACGCCCCTTGACGACGAGCAGGATGACGAGCAACCGCCAGTGTTCACCCTTGTGTGTCTGGCGCGGGCCGATTCGGGGTGTCGAGCTCCGTGAAGACACTTCGCGTTGTCTGTTTGTGCAGGTCAGCCAGTTGCGCTGTGCATGCACGTACCCTGACTACAGGCACGCTCGGGGAGGGGTACGACGTGGTGGACGATCCGGGCGCTCGTCTGCGGGCTCTCCGGCTGCGGCGTGGCTTCTCACAGGAGAGGCTGGCTGACGAGGCTGGGCTGAGCGTGTCGACGGTGCGGAAGATTGAGCAGGGTGGAAGCGCGCGAATCGAAACGCTGCGCACACTGGCCGGTGCGTTGGATACGGAGACGTCGTCGCTGTTCGGGGCGCGTTCGCCTGAGCCGGTGACTGATGCGATGGAAGACGAGAAGCTGAATCTGCTGCCGCTGCGCCAGGTCCTCACGCCTGCTGTCGGCTTGATCGGCGTTTCGCGGTCGCCTGCTGGCAGGTCAGTGCGGGAATCACAGTCTCAGCTTCGAGATGCGTTGTCGAACGCGGTCCGCGTCTACCAGAGTGACGACTTCGGCGCGGTGGCTGCGATGTTGCCGGTGATGATCGAGGAAAGTCGCGGGCTTGTCGACGGCGCGGAGAACGAGGATGATCGGCGGGAGGCGGCGCGGCTGCGGGCGGAGATTTTCCAGATCGCGGGTTGGTTTCTGACCCAGGTACGTCAATACGATCTTGCCTATGCGGCAATTCGCGATGCGATGCGAGATGCGCTTGATTCCGGGGATCTGCTGACGGCCGCGGTGGGTGCCATCTCGCAGTCATGGCTGTTTGTGCGTCAGGGGCGGTTCGATGACGCGGAGCGGCTTGCTCAGGAGACAGCATCGCAGGTTGAGCCGCGCCTGTCGATAGCGAGTGATGCGGAGCTGTCGGCGTGGGGATGGTTGTTGCTGCGTGGCTCGGCGGCGGCGGTGCGGAATAACCGGGTTGATGCTTCGGATGACTTCTTGTCGCTTGCCGAGGTCGCCGCGTCCAGGCTCACTGGATCTGGGGCCACTGGCCGATACCACCAGTATCTGACGACGTTCGGTCCAAACGTTGTGCGGATGAAGCGAGCTGAGGCTCTGATGATCGTTGATGATCCGCGTGGGGTACTGCGTATCGCGGAGGACGTTGGCGGCATCGGAGGGAAAGTGCGGCGGTCGGACAACTACAGCCGTCATCTGCTTGACGTGGCGGCTGCGCATGCGGCGCTTCGGGACTTCGGGGATGCGGTCGACGTGCTGACGCTGCTGCTTCGCGGCGCGCCGGAGTGGCTGCGACATCAGCGCAAGGGTAAGGACGTTCTGAGCACGGTTCTGCACTCGCGGAAGCGGAAGCTGAGCTCGGAGCTACGTGAGCTTGCCGACTTCATGCAGGTGCAATAGATCGTTTAGCTACCGCATAGCGCGGTAGTTGCGCGTAGCGCATCGAGCGAACTACCACGTTACACGACTCGTCCCGATTACCGGTTGGCGTTAGGTTCTTCGCATGGCCTCCGGGGCTGGTTGAGATGGGAATCGGTTTTGGGAATCGGTTTCCTGTTTCCTGGCCTCGGGGTGCCCTTTCGTCACCTCTATTGGCTGGAGAACCTATGACCTGGCGATCCTGCATCATCGGCAAATGGGAGCTACCCGTCTATGGGCGTTGACCGCGTCCGTTGGCAGCGTTCGTCCTCGGCGGACTGGGAGCTCGACGTGGGGGATCTGCCGGAGCTGCGGGTGGGCTATCAGGACGGTCTGATCATCGGTCTGCTCCCCGAACCGCTCGGCCCCGATGCGGACGGCCAGCAGATGATGGCGTCCGACATGGTGGATGCCGCGCCGGATGTGATGGTCGGGGCGGGTATCGGCGTCGTGCAGCTGTCGACGGTGGGCCTGGTGATGCTGCATCGGCGGTTCACGCCACTGGTGCAGTCCCGGGTGGCATGGGCGGTGGGCATCCGATTGCGGCGGCAACGCCTGCTGGCGGGTGCGGATCCTCGGGTGGTGATGACGGGGGCACGCCCGACGGCGGATCTGGTGCCGGCTGGGGTGAGCTTCTCCGGGTATCCGGTGCGGCTACGTGAGGACGCTGCCGTGTCGGTGGTGGAGGTGTGGGAGGTGCTGTTTCCGGTCTTGATCATCGCGGAGGAGCCCTCCCCGGCCTGACCGTATCTGCTCCGCGGAGTTGAGACGCGCGTACTCCGCCGAAAACCGTGCGATGGGGTCAAAGATCGGCACTTGTTTTTCCAGCCCGGAGAGCCATCCCCACCCCCGAGACAGCCCCACCGACAACCCACAACACCCCGGTTCGGGGCTCTCCCCCGCCTCGGTTCTCCTGCTCGATGCGCTCGGGCGCGGCCGGTCAGGCCATGGTCTCCAGGATGGCGGCGATGTCCGCCGGCTCGGTGCACGGATTGATGATCGCGAAGCGGGTCACCGTCTCCCCCTCGTGGACGGTCGGGGTGACGAAGGCGAAGCCTGACTGCAGCAGCTTTTCCGTCCACTCGTAGTATGTCTGCGGCGGCCAGTTCAGACGCCGCAGAACAACCACGGAAAGCTGGGGTTCACGCACGAGCTCCACGTAGGGCAGCGCCCGGATCTGCTCTGCCGCGGCGCGGGCGGTGGCCAACGACTTCTCGACAGCGGCACTGTACGCACGGGTACCGTGCACCGCGAGCGAGAACCAGAAGGGCAGGCCGCGCGCCCGCCGGGACAGGCCGATCGCGTAGTCCGCCGGGTTCCAGGCGTCTGGGGACTCCAGGACCTTGAGGTAACCCGCCTTCTGCGCATGTGCCGCGCGGGCCAGCGCTGGTTCCCGGTAAATCAGCGCGCAGGCGTCGAACGGCGCGAACAGCCATTTATGCGGGTCGACGATGAAAGAATCCGCCGCCGCCACACCGGCAAAAAGATGACGGACTGATTCCGCGGCCAACGCGGCCAGCCCGTAGGCACCGTCCACATGTACCCAGATACCACGTTCACGGGCTACTTCGACAATACCTCGAATATCGTCGACAATACCGAACTGCGTGGTACCGGCTGTTGCCACGACCGCGAAGACCGTGTCCGACACAGCGGTACCGGCAAGGTCCAGTGCCTTTGCCAGGGCAGCGCCGGTGAACCGTCCATCGGGGTCCGTCGGAACAACCAGGACGTCGACACCCATAATCCGGGCGGCGGTCTCGATCGAGGAATGTGCCTCGGAACCGCAGACGACGCGCCACGCTATGGGCCCGGTGTTGGGACCTGTCGCCCGGTGCCTGGCCTGCTGCGCCGCGTGTCTGGCCGTGACCAGCGCGGAAAGGTTACCAACCGTCCCCCCCTGGACGAAGACACCGCCGGCCTGGAGCGGGAAACCGGCCAGCTCGGCCAGCCAGCGTAGTGCCTGGTTTTCCGCGTAGACGGCGCCAGCGCCCTCCAGCCAGCTGCCCGCGTATACCGAGGAGGCTCCGACAACAAGATCGAACAGGACTGCGGCCTTGGTGGGAGCCGCCGGGATGAACGAGAGGTTGCGTGGATGATCGACCGAAATGCAGGCCCTGGACAAGAGCGTGTCGAAAAGGTCGAGCACCGCGACGCCGCCCATACCGTCGGGAGTTATGGTCTCGCCCACCGTGGCGGCGAGGTCCGCATGTGACCGGGAGCCGTCCAGCGGGACCGGATGCATACGCAGGCGCTCCCGCGCATAGTCAACAATGGCCTGGGTCAGATCCTCGCTATCCCTGTCATAACGATGCACGGAACAGATTATAGCCAGCTGCACCTGACAATAGAGGCCGAATATCACGGCGAAAATATGTGCATTTCATGTGCATTGACGCACGGCCGGAAACATGCAAAAAATAATACGGAACAGGAACGTCCGGCGACAGGGGCCTGGATCAAGGAGCGGGGCTGGGGCGCGTGCCTCGCGAGGCGGCGGAGGGAGCCACCGGAGGTGCTGGGTGGCGACCGACGAGCCGGGGTACCCGTGCATCGCGCAGCGATGGACGGGGAGCGATGACGCGAGGTGCGCGCCCCAGCCCCGCGACGCCGCGTCCCCTGTTGCCGGTCGCTCTTACCGCCGGAGCCCCCAGCTGCCGCACTCCAGGTGTGCACCGCACGGCGATCGTCACGGACGCGAGCCGATCCGAGCCCGCGGAACGGGGCGTGGCGCCCAGACGGATCATGAATGATCAACAAAAAGTTGACCATCGACCAACTGGCCGTCAGTCAGTTGGTCGACAGCACGACCGCAGCCTTCCCAACGGGACCGGCCGAACAGCCCGGATCGGTGGCAGGCCGCAGCCTGCCCTTTGACGGGTATCCGAGTGCCGATGACGGGTATCGGAGCGCCGACCGTGGGCCACGATTACCCGCGGTCAGAGGCAGATGCTCGCTGGATCGCCCCAGGCGCGCGCGGAGCCGCGATCGCGCGCCCCGTGGCCTGCTGACTCGGCTCAGACGTCCTGCTTGCCCCGCCTGCGGAAGAGGAAACCGCCGCCAGCGATGGCGGCCAACAGGGCGATCAGCGCGAAACGCTTCATTGCGTACCTCCACGATGCGGACAAAAGGCGTTACAGAACATTCCAACACCGGCATCGCCCCTGGCGCATCGGCCATGGGACACACCAGCAATATCATCTTGACCAACGGACCGAACCACGCGGATCGGTGACGGACCAAGCCTGAGCATGCCATGCCCACCGCCAACGGGAGAGCAGGCAGGCCCGGATGCCGACCCATCATACGGACGCCGTTTCCCAGCCGCCGGGCAGCCCAACCGCGACGATCTCAAAGAAGATCACGAATAGCTATGGTCTGATCCCGGCCGGGGCCGACCCCAACCGCTGACACCGGCGCTCCGGCCAGCTCCTCAACGGCCTTCACGTAGTCGCGAGCGGCCCGCGGCAGCTGGTCGAAGGAGGTGGCTCCCGCAATGTTCTCACCCCAGCCCGGCAGCTCATCGTAAATGGGCCTGGCGTGGTGAAACTCGGTCTGCGTCATGGGCATGTCGTCGTGACGTACACCATGAACATCATATCCGACACAGATCGGAACTCGATCAAATCCAGACAAAACATCCAATTTGGTGAGAAAAATATCAGTCAGTCCGTTCACCCGTACGGCGTAGCGGGCGATGACAGCGTCGAACCAGCCGGTACGCCGCGCTCGACCGGTGGTCACACCAAACTCGCCGCCCACGGCACGGAGCTCATCGCCGACCTTGTCGGTGAGCTCTGTCGGAAACGGGCCAGCGCCGACCCGGGTCGTGTATGCCTTGCAGATACCGATCACCCGCGTGATCCGAGTCGGACCGATGCCCGAACCGGTCGCGGCCCCGCCCGCCGTCGGGTTCGACGAGGTGACAAACGGATAGGTTCCATGATCAACATCTAGCAGCGTACCCTGCGAGCCCTCAAGCAGGACAACCTTACCATCACGTAATGCCCGATCGAGGACAAGCCCGGTATCGACGATATGCGGCCCGAGCTGGCGAGCGTATCCGGCGTACTCCTCGACGATCGCATCCGCGTCGAGAGCCCGCCGATTATAGATCTTGGTCAGTATCTGGTTCTTCTCCCGCAGCGCCAGCTCCAGCTTGGCCCGGAAGATCCCGGGATCGAGCAGATCCTGGACGCGAATCCCGGTCCGGGCGATCTTGTCACCGTACGTCGGACCTATCCCGCGACCCGTCGTCCCGATCCGGGCCTTGCCAAGGTAACGCTCTGTAACCTTATCGAGCGCGCGATGATGCGGCATGATCAAATGAGCGTCCGCACTGATCAGCAGGCGGGATACATCGATACCACGGGCGGTCAGCCCGTCCATCTCCTGGAGCAGGACCCCAGGATCGATCACAACACCGTTGCCGATCACGGGCACACAGTCTGCCCGTAGCACACCGCTCGGAATCAGATGCAAAGCGTAGCTTTCCTCGCCGATGACAACTGTGTGTCCGGCGTTGTTACCGCCCTGGTAACGGACGACGAAGTCAACCGCCCCACCAAGGAGGTCAGTCGCTTTTCCCTTGCCTTCATCGCCCCACTGGGCGCCGATGAGCACGAGCGCGGGCACCGAGCGAGGTTACCTGGCCCGCCGGCCATGGAGTGCGGAAGGCCAGCGCACCCTGATATCGATCTAGCCCGACAAGGGAGAAGCCGCGCCTTCTCCAGACCTTCGCACGCTCCGTGGCACGCCAATCAGCCAGAAAAAGAATCATGGTTCTTTCGGCTTCCGGCGACCTAGGAAGATCCAGAAGAGACTCAAAAAAGATCATCATGCAGGGCGCCCCAGGGCACCCGAGGTGCGCGGGGGGACATACTTGATCGTCTAAAAGAAAGTCCTACTTGCATTACCAAGAGTTACTGTGGAGGCTGTTCTGGTAACAGGAGTAGTCGATCGGGACGGGGGTGTCACGGTGGCCGCTGTCACCGCCCGGTCCGTGCCTGCCGAAGGCTCCGGCCAGAGCACCGGCACGGCGGACGACCTGGCATCGGAGAGCGCTTCCGCCAACCGACGGCGACACGAACAAACGATCAGCAGGGAGCCGTCGGTCCCTTCGCCGCATCCGTCCAACAGATCCCTATCAGCACAGCCGGTCCAGCCGCCAACGCCGGCCGGGGACCCGCCTGGGAGAGGCCTGACCACACTGAATCTGCCCAATACCCCCCTGCCGCCAGCGCTGCGGCAACCCGACGGGGACGGCTCACCGGACAGCTCGCCACCCGTCGCGGCCGCGTCAGCCGACCCCCGGCCCGACAGCCTGGTCGGTCCGCTCACGGTTCACTGGACACCGGCACTGCGCACCAATCTCGTTCGCCAGTCGCAGGCAGCGAGCCCGGTTGTCGGTATACGGGCCTGGCCAGTCGGCTTCTCGCCCATCGGCGACCTGCTTCCCGCCACGCTGCCCGAGGTGCTCAACCGCGGCAGCCATGCGGTGCGCAGCGCCAAGCAGGTCGAGGAGCAGCGCAAGGAACGCGCGGACGCCATCGCCAACTACGCGGTCGCGCAGATTGCCGAGTTCCTCGCCATCTGCGCGGCCGAGGAGCTTGCCCCGACCTTCGCGATCCGAGTGATCGCGGACCAGGAACCGGATCCACCCGCCGACGGGACGCCTCGACGCGGGCGGCGCGCCCAGCCACGAGCCTGGCCGATACTCCACTGGCGCAATCAGAGTTTCCCGTATACCGGCCGATCCCTGCACCTGTTCGTGGACTCCGCCGGGCGGACCTTCGAAAGCCGCGAGGATCCCGGGCCACGGGCCGTCCTCGGTCGCGAGGTCCGGGTGTGGCCGGTGGACCTCCACACGGTCATCGGGGCCATGGCGGAAGTCGACGCCCGGCGCTGCGCGCACCAGCTCGTCTACGCCATGGCGCACCTGCTCTGGAATGCCGGCATCAGCCTGTAAGCGCCAGCTCCGCAACCGCCAGCTTCGCCCGCAAGTCCGGATAGCGCGGTCGGCACGGGCGCTACCCTGTACCGCGTGCCCTCCCCCACCGACCGCGACGACCGCGACGCGGGCGCCGTGACCGGAGACGAGTCCGGACGCTGCGCGCTGGCAGCCCGCCGCCGGCAGACCAGGCCGGCACGGGTGGCGAGGTGAAGATCCTCGTCGTCGGTTCGGGCGGCCGGGAACACGCGCTGTGCCGAGCGCTGGCGCGTGACCCGGCGGTGGGCTCGTTGGTCTGCGCCCCCGGTAACGTCGGCACCGCCGAGCTGGCACAACCGCATCCGCTCGATGTCACGGACCCGGACGCAGTGGCCGACCTGGCCGAAGCCGTCCAGGCGGAGCTGACCATCATCGGCCCGGAGATCCCCCTGGTTGCCGGCGCGGCCGACAAGCTGCGGGCCAGCGGCCAACGCTGCTTCGGGCCGACCGCCGCGGCCGCGCGGCTGGAGGGCAGCAAAGCCTTCGCCAAGAACGTGATGCGCGCGGCCGGCGTTCCCACCGCATCATCACGTGATCACACCGAGGTCGAGCCAGCCCTCGCCGATCTCGACGAGTTCGGCCCGCCATACGTCGTCAAGTACGACGGTCTCGCCGCGGGCAAGGGCGTCACCGTCACCGCCGACCGGCAGGCCGCGGTCCGCGCGGTGCACGCCTGCCTGCGCAATCCGGGCGACCGGGTCGTGATCGAGGAGTATCTGGACGGGCCAGAGGTCTCCCTGTTCGCGATCGTGACCGAAGCCGGAGCCGTCATTCCCCTGCTGCCCGCCCAGGACCACAAGCGGGTCGGGGACGGCGACGCCGGACCGAACACCGGCGGGATGGGCGCATATACGCCGCTTCCGTGGGTACCGCACGGCTTGTCCACCCAGGTCGTCCAGACGGTTATCCAGCCCACCGTGGACGAGATGGCGCGCCGCGGCACCCCCTTCCACGGCCTTCTCTACGCCGGTCTCGCCCTGACCTCCCGCGGTGTACGGGTGATCGAGTTCAACGTCAGGTTCGGGGACCCCGAGATACAGGCGATCCTGGCCCTGCTGTCCAGCCCACTGACCGGCGTCCTGACCGGGCAGCAGGCACCGGTGTGGCGGTCCGGCGCCGCGGTCACGGTCGTCGTCGCGGCGGCCGGCTATCCGCGGGCGCCGAGAGTCGGTGATCCGATCAGTGGTCTTGCCGCCGCCAGTGCCCTCACCGGCGTGGACATCCTGCATGCCGGAACCCGCCGGGACACCGATGGCAGAATCGTGTCGTCCGGCGGGCGCGTGCTGTGCGTCACCGCGATCGGCTCGCATCTGGAGGCCGCGAGAGGATCAGCCTACGAAGCCGTCAGCCGCATCTCCCTGGCCGGCGCACACTACCGGACCGACATCGGGGACCCGGGCCGGTTGGGCTACTCCGGGCCTCCGGCCGTGCGACCCACATCATGATCGCACGCCCTTTGGCCCATATTCTCCGCCAAGCCTCCGGCCGTGCGACCCACATCATGATCGCACGCCCTTTGGCCCACATCCTCCGCCAAGCCTCCGGCCGTGCGACCCACCACGATCGCACGCCCTTTGGCCCACATCCTCCGCCAAGCCTCCGGCCGTGCGACCCACCACGATCGCACGCCCTTTGGCCCAGTTGGCTACGGGTAGGGGCACACCGAGAAAGTGAGTGAACGAGCAGGTATGAACATGGCCGACCAGACCATCTCCACCGCGTTGCCGCCCAAGGTGGCCATCGTGTATGGCTCTCCCTCCGACGCGCAGACGATGAGCAAGGCAGGCGCGACGCTAGAACGTTTCGGAGTCCCCTACGAGCAGGTCTCCCTGTCAGCTCATCGCGCCCCCCACGCCCTCGCCCGGTACGTGGGTGAGCTGCGGACCCGCGGGATCGCGGTCGCCATCGCCGGTGCCGGCCTCGCCGCCGCCCTGCCCGGCGCGGTCGCCGCGCTCACGACGCTGCCCGTGATCGGCGTCCCGATCTCGGGTGGGGCGCTGGACGGTATGGACGCCCTGCTCGCCATTGCGCAGATGCCGCCCGGCGTCCCCGTTGCCACGGTCGGGCTGAACAACTCCACGAACGCGGCCGTGCTGGCTGCCCAGATCCTCGCGCTGAGCGACCCGGACCTACACCTCCTGCTCACCGCGTTCAAGGACGACTTCGAGAAGGCCGCCGCCGCGGGCCTCGCGGAGATGCTGCCCCCCAGCAGCTGACCGCATGGCGGGCAACCGGACTGATCAACACTGATCAACACTGGACAGCCGCTGTTCAGCCCCGCTGAACAGCACCGAACAGCCCGCTGGGACGGGTCACAGGATGGGCGCGGGAAAGTACCCCGCGGCGTCGGGGTAGCGACGTACTACGTCGTCAACACGGGTATGGAAGTCCGCGACCTGCGCCTGGGCCGCGCCCGTGAAGGCAAGCGGCTCGGCCAGCACCGACGACAGCTCGGCGGCATCCAGCCCCAGCCGCTCGTCGCTGGCGAGCCGCTTCATCAAATCGTTGTGGTCAGCTCCCTTCTCCCGCATCGCGAGGGCGACCGCGACCGCATGCTCACGGATGACCTCGTGGGCGGTCTCCCGCCCGGCCCCACGGCGCACCGCCGCCATCAGGACCTTGGTCGTGGCCAGGAACGGCAGGTTGCGGTCCAGCTCCCGGGCGATCACCGCCGGGTAGGCCCCGAAGTCGTCGAGGACGGTGAGGAACGTCTCGTAGAGCCCGTCCGCGGCGAAGAAGGCGCCTGGAAGAGCCACCCTGCGCACGACCGAACAGGACACATCCCCCTCGTTCCACTGGTTCCCGGCAAGCTCACCGGTCATGGCCGTGAACCCGCGCAGCACCACAGCCAGGCCACTGACTCGCTCGCACGAACGCGTGTTCATCTTGTGCGGCATCGCCGACGAGCCCACCTGGCCGGCGGCGAAACCCTCGGTAACCAGTTCATGGCCGGCCATCAGCCGGATGGTCACCGCGAGACTCGCTGGCGCCGCCACCGCCTGCGCCAACGCGCTGAGGACGTCGAAGTCGAGCGACCGCGGGTAGACCTGCCCGACGTTGACCAGCACCCGTCCGAAGCCGAGGAAATCCGCGATCCGCCGCTCCAGCTCGGCAAGTTTCGCCGGATCCGCGGCAAGCAGGTCGAGCATGTCCTGCCCGGTCCCGACCGGGCCCTTCATCCCACGCAGCGGATAGCGGGCGAGCAGCTCCTCGACTCGCTCGAAGGCGACGAGCAGCTCCTGCCCGGCCGACGCGAAGCGTTTGCCGAGCGTGGTGGCCTGCGCGGGGACGTTGTGGCTGCGGCCGGTCAGCACCAGTGTGTCGTATTCGGCGGCCAAGCGCCCGAGGCGGGCCAGCGCCGCGACCATGCGTCTCTGGATCACCAACAACGAGCCGCGTACCTGGAGCTGTTCGACGTTCTCGGTAAGATCCCGCGATGTCATGCCCTTGTGTATGTGCTCATGGCCGGCAAGAGCGTTGAACTCCTCGATCCGGGCCTTGACGTCATGCCGGCGGATCCGCTCCCGCCGCGCGATCGAATCGAGATCGACCTCGGGGAGCACCCGCTCATAGTCTTCGATCACCCCCGCGGGGACGTCGAGGCCCAGGTCCCGCTGGGCGCGCAACACCGCCAGCCACAACCTGCGTTCCTGGACAACCTTGTTCGCCGGTGACCACAGGTCGGTCAGCTCAGCCGAGGCATAGCGGGTCGCCAGGACGTCAGGGATCACATACTCGGTCGCCATACAGGCCATCGTGCCCCACTCCGGGCCCGGATCCCCAGCGCCGGATCCCCGCCGCCGGATCTCTGAGCAACCGGATCTTTCAAGGTCCGCATGGTCAGGATTCGTACGGTCAGTCAGTGGATGAGGACCTCCAAGATGATCATTAGGAAACCGAGCACCGCGCTGCTGCCCGCATAGCACACCAGGCGCCAGCCAACCAGCTGAGAGGCCCGGCCGGCCACCGTGCTCCAGATCCCGAGCAGGACTACCGACGTCCACAAGGCCGCCTGCTGGGCGCCCTCCACCGTGGCACCCTCCCCGGCGGCGATGGCCAGCACCGCCATCGGCGGCACGGCCGCCTGCACGATCGGCCAGTGCTCAGCCAGTGCCGCGCGGACCTCACCCAGCGACAGTCCCGCGCCCGTACTGAGCCGGCTGCTGATGACGCGCGCGTAGCCGTGCGCGAGCCAGAAGACAACGACGGTCACGGCGACCGTCAGCGCGATCTCGTAGCTCTGGGTCTGCTGCGGATCCTCGGCCGCGACGACGGCCGCGACGAGAATCGTCCCGTAGATGGCGTTTGCGGGGTCGCCGGTCGGCAGGATCAGCCACCGGACGACACCCCGACGCCACGCCGACACCCCGGCAGCGACAGCCGGCCCAGCCACCTCGGTGTGGGCGTCCGCGGATGGCAGCGGCGATTGTCGCTCCGTCACGATCCCCCTTACGACAACGCCCGGGAGCCAGCGGCGCCGGCTGGCCTTACCCAGCCCGTGTCTGGCCCGCCAAGGTCGTTGACTTAGAGCGCCCGAGGACAGGACTGTCCGGCTCGCGGCTCCCCGCG
>NZ_CAKJTO010000007.1:14740-28437 GCF_917627405.1 Protofrankia sp. Cj5 | reverse complement strand
TCAGTCGGCGCCCAGCACCAGGGCGCCTTCCTCCGCCGCCTTGCCGGATCGGGCGCGGATGAGCCGCTCACTGATCGAACGCCCTATCCTCGGGCGCTCTTACCGTTACATCGTCGGACGCGGACAGCGAATCCGCACGTCGGGACATGTGCATCGGAGCACGCCGCGGCCTGGCCGCACCGCCGCCCGCCGCCCGCTGCCCGCCGCCCGCTGCCCGCCGCCCGCTGCCCGCTGCCCGCGATTGCCTACCGGCGCTCGATACGACCGGCGGGGCTCGATACGGTCTGGGTATGCCGCTGACGCACGAGGAGTTCGCCGGGCTCACCCACCTCGGATCCGGCAAGGTACGGGAAATATTCGCTGTCGGCGACGATGCGGTCCTGCTTGTCGCCAGCGACCGGATCTCCGCCTTCGACGTCGTGCTGCCGACTGACATCCCCGACAAGGGCGCCGTTCTCACCGGGCTGTCCCTATGGTGGTTCGACCAGCTCGCCGACATCGTGCCGTCCCATGTGATCAGCGCGAACGTGGACGAGTACCCCGATGAGCTGTCGCCCTATGCCGAACAGCTACGCGGCCGGTCGATGCTGTGCCGGCGGCTGTCCATGGTGCCGATCGAGTGCGTGGCCCGCGGATACCTGACCGGCAGCGGACTCAACGACTACCAGCGCACCGGCGCGGTCAGCGGCCACGCCCTGCCGGCCGCGCTCCTCGACGGCAGCAGGCTGCCGGCACCGATCTACACACCGTCGACGAAAGCCCCGGTCGGCGAGCACGACGAGAACATCAGCCGGGCGGACGCGGCCGCCCGCGTCGGCACCCAGCTCGCCGCCGAGGTGGAGAGACTCACGTTGGCAATCTTCGAACGCGCCACCGGCCTCGCTGCCGAGCGCGGCATCATTCTCGCCGATACCAAGTTCGAGTTCGGTCATGACACCGACAACGTGCTACGGCTGGCCGACGAGGTGCTGACCCCGGACTCGTCCAGATTCTGGCCGGTCGACAAGTGGCAGCCCGGCCGCCCCCAGCCGTCCTTCGACAAGCAGTTCGTCCGTGACTATCTGATCTCCAGTGGCTGGGACCGCTCCGCGCCCGGCCCCGAACTTCCCGACCAGATCGTCGAGGCCACCCGCGCCCGTTATGTGGAGGCGTACGAACGCCTGACAGGTATGTCCTTCGCCGACTACATCGCCGCGGCATAGGCTGACGCGCGGTGGTCCGGTGCCGGTGGGTTCGGCCGCGTGGTCACGCCGGATGCTCGTCTGTCCGTACCGGACCCGGTGCGCGGCCAGCGCCGGTTCTTTCACTGTCGCGGCCAGCCGCCCGTGTCCGTGCTCGTGTCCGTGCTCGTGTCCGTGTTTTCCGGGCTTCCGGTCAACTGCGGGCGGATGTCCGTCAGGCCGGGACAAGCCAAGGCCGGGCCACTGCCGTCGCCATTAGTTGATCTTCTTATAGAAGCTCTTTCTGTTCGCCCCGGCATGAAGATGGACATGAGTGCGATGTGCGGTGGGCAACAGTTGAGCGCGGGCGATTGCGGGCGCGTTACGCTGACCGCCGACGTCCGGTACCCCCACGAGGACTGGAACGACACTGATGGCCAAAGCTGGAACCACGACTTCGGCGCGCCCCCGACCCTCCGGCGGCGGAGAGCCCGCGCTGGCACACAGCCGAGCAGATCTTGAGGGACTGCTGCATTCATTACCTTTAGTGCCCAACCAAACGCGTGCGGTCGTAATGACGATGGGGGCATTGCACGCCGGGCACAGCGAACTGATCCGGGCCGCTCGCGCACGCGCCGATCAACTGATCGTAACGATCTTTGTCAACCCGCTCCAGTTCGGCCCGCGGGAGGATCTCTCGCGCTACCCCCGGACGCTCGACGCCGACCTGGAAATATGCGCCCGCGAGGGAGTGGACATAATCTTCGCGCCGGCGATCGTGCACGAGGCCCCACCGGCGGTCCGGGTCTGCGCCGGCCCACTCGGCGATCTGCTGGAAGGCGCGAGCCGTCCCGGTCATTTCGACGGTGTTCTCACAATCGTCGCGACACTGCTGCACCTCACCCGCCCGCAGCTGGCCTTCTTCGGCAAGAAGGACGCCCAGCAGCTCGTCCTTGTCCGCCGTATGGTGCGAGACCTCGCCTTCCCGACCGAAGTCGTCGGGGTGTCAACCGTCCGGGCACCGGATGGGCTGGCCCTGTCCAGCCGCAACGCCTACCTGACGACCCGTCAGCACCAGGCCGCACTCGCGCTGTCGCGGGCGCTGGCCGTGGGGGTGAGCGTCGCGGACGAAGGCGCTGACGTGGTGCTCGAGGCCGCCGGGAACGTCCTTGCGTCCGAACCCGGCATTGACGTTGACTACCTCACTCTCGCCAGTCCCGACGACCTGACACCGGTACGCACCGGCCAGGCGCTGCTGCTGGTGGCGGCTCGTGTCGGCACCACCCGACTGATCGACAACATTGAGCTCACGCTGCCCGAGGAGGCCGGCTGACCGTGTTCCGGACCATGCTCAAATCAAAGATCCATCGAGCCACGGTCACTCAGGCCGACCTGCACTATGTTGGCTCGGTAACGATTGATGCCGGCCTGCTGGAGGATGCGGATCTGCTCCCCGGCGAGCAGGTCACAATCGTTGACATCGACAACGGTGCCCGGCTGGAGACCTATGCGATCGCCGGCCCGCGGGGCAGCGGGGTCATCGGGATCAACGGCGCCGCGGCCAGGCTCGTCCATCCCGGCGATCTGGTGATCATATTGTCGTACGCGGTCATGACCGATACGGACGCCCGCCGGTTCGCTCCACGGGTGCTCTTCGTGGATGCCGCCAACCGGGTCGTCGCCCACGGGGACGACCCGGCGCAGGCAATCCCGGACGACCCGTCGAGCCTGCGCGGGGACATCGTCGGCCAGCACGCCGCCCAGAGCGCCGCGATCCAGCCGGCGGGACGGCTGGCGTCAGCCGGCCAGGCATCGGCCAACCACCGGATCCGTACGTGACGGTCCTGCCATGCCGGCTCGGCGCGCCCCGGCCGGGGTGGACCCGCGAAACCGACATCGTCGTGATCGGGTCCGGGATCGCCGGGCTGACCGCCGTGCTGCACGCCCGCACGGCCGTGCCCGGCGGTCGGGTGCTACTGGTCACCAAGGCGCGCCTCGACGAGGGCTCGACCAGGTGGGCACAGGGCGGGATTGCCGCAGCGCTCGCTCCGGAGGACTCCCCCGACGATCACCTGACTGACACCCTGGTCGCCGGAGTCGGGCTGTGTGACGTCGATGCCGTCCGGATCCTGGTCACCGAAGGCCCGGCCCGGGTTCGGGAGCTCGCCGACCTCGGTGCCGCGTTCGACCGCGACAGCTCCACCGGTGGGTTCGCGTTGACCCGGGAAGGCGGCCACCTGCGCAACCGAGTTGTGCACGCCGGCGGGGACGCCACCGGCCTGGAGGTCGAGCGGGCGCTGATCGCGGCGCTGCGCGCGGACCCGGGTGTCGAGGTGATCGAACACGCGCTCGTCCTCGACCTGCTGTTGGACGCGGACGGCAACGCCGCCGGAGTGACCCTGCACGTCCTCGGTGAGGGGACGGCAGACGGCGTGGGCGCCGTAACCGCCCGCGCGGTGATCCTCGCGACCGGCGGGATGGGACAGGTATTCGCTTCGACCACGAATCCGCCGGTCTCGACGGGGGACGGCGTGGCGCTGGCCCTGCGGGCCGGGGCAATCGTCACCGACCTGGAGTTCGTCCAGTTTCACCCGACCGCGCTGTGGCTGGCCGGACCCGGCGCCGCCGGTACGGCCCACAACCGAGGCGACCTCGTGCCCGGCCAGCAGCCCCTGGTCAGCGAGGCCATGCGGGGCGAGGGCGCCCGGCTGGTGGACGCCGCCGGCACCGCTGTCATGGCAGGTGTCCACCCGCTGATGGATCTCGCCCCACGCGACGTCGTGGCGAAACAGATGTCGCGCATCATGGCGGCCCAGGGCGTCGATCATCTCTACCTGGACGCCCGCGGGCTGGGCGGCTCCACGCTGCTGCGCCGCTTCCCGACGATCACCGCCCGCTGCCGGGCCGCCGGGGTGGACCCGGTCAGCACCCCGATTCCGGTCGCTCCGGCCGCGCACTATGCCAGCGGTGGTGTCCGGACGGACAGTTGGGGCCGCACCAGCGTCCCCGGTCTCTATGCCTGCGGCGAGGTCGCGTGCACAGGCGTGCACGGCGCGAACCGGCTGGCCTCCAACAGCCTGCTGGAAGGGCTGGTTTTCGCCGCCCGGATCGCCACCGACCTCGCCCGGGGGCTGCCGGCACCGGCGCGGCCCGAGGACCCGGTGGTGGGACGCGGCTCGGCCGGGCTTACCGGCCCCGCAACCCGCGCCAGCCTGGCCCGGGCGATGGCCGACGGCGCGGGGGTGCTGCGCAGCGCGGACAGCCTGCGCAGGAGCGCCAGAACGCTCACCGCCCTCGGGATGCCACGGGCTGGCGGGAACACGGTCACAGCCGGGCCGGACGCCTGGGAGACGACGAATCTGCGGACGGTCGCCACCGTGCTGGTCGCTGCCGCGGCGATGCGTCACGAGACGCGAGGCTCCCACTGGCGGGAGGATTTCCCCGACACCGATGATGGTGCGTGGCGTGGCCACATCCTCACCCGTCTGGATGCGGAGGGTGAGCTATCAGTGACATACGAGGCGTTGGATATTTCGGATATGTCAAACGCCGCGGGTGGCCCGCGCGTCCCGGACGCGAGCGCCGCCACGGGGCGGGCGTCGGACGCCGCCTGATGCCGCCATCACCGCCGCTGCCACCCCCAGCGTCGCTGCCCACGCCGGCCGGCGGCGAGCCGTCGCCGAGCGTGTCACCACTGTCAGCGGCAACCCGGGGCAGGCTGCTAGCCGCCGGTCTCGACCCGGAAGCGGTCATCGGGCTCGTCCGCCGGGCCCTTGTTGAAGATCTTGCCGACGGCCCGGCGGGACCGGTGGACGCGACGTCGGTCGCGACCGTGACGCCGGGGCTGCACGGCCGGGCCGCGATCGTCTCACGTGCGCCCGGGATCGTCGCCGGCCTCTCAGTGGCGGCCGCGGTGTTCGAGCTGGTTCTGGCCGAAGAGTACGGGCTACGGTATGACACGGCTGATGCCGAGCAGGCGCCGCAGCCTGTCGCCGAGCCTGTCGCCGAGCCTGTCGGGGAGCTGAACACAAAGATCATTTTTTCGGACGGCGACCGGGTGAACCCCGGTGACACCGTCCTGACCGTGGCCGGCCCGGTACTCGCGCTGCTCACCGCGGAGCGCAGCGCGCTGAACCTGATATGTCACCTGTCCGGGATCGCGACCGCGACCCGCCGCTGGGTAGACGCGGTCAACGGCACCGGCGCATTGATCCGCGACACCCGCAAGACCCTGCCAGGGCTACGTGCTCTGGAGAAGTACGCGGTACGTTGCGGCGGCGGGGTCAACCACCGGATGTCGCTGGCGGACGCCGCGCTCGTGAAGGACAACCATCTGATCGCCGCGGGCGGAGTGCTGGCGGCCTTCACCGCCGTGCGCACCCGTTTCCCCGGTCTGCCGATCGAGGTGGAATGCGACACACCGGCCCAGGTAATCGAGGCTGTGGCAGCTGGTGCGGATCTGATTCTCTGCGACAACATGGCCCCGGACGAGTTACGTGAATCGGTCGCGATCGCGCACCCAGCCGGGGTGCGGGTGGAGGCCAGCGGAGGGCTGACGCTACGGGTCGCGCGGGCGGTCGCCGAGACCGGTGTCGACTTCCTGGCGGTGGGCGCGCTGACCCACTCCGCACCCGCGCTGGATCTCGGTCTCGATCTGAGTCTTGAACCGAGCCCGGATTCTGGTGGCCAGCCCGGTCGCGCCACGGAGACGGAGACGGAGACGGAGACGGAGACGGAGACGGACTGATGCTGCTCGCGATCGACATCGGCAACACCAACACCGTTCTAGGCGTCTTCGACAACGACGAGCTCATCGATTCCTGGCGGATACGTACCGACCCGCACGCCACGGCGGACGAACTGTCACTGCTGTTCCGCGGGCTGCTGCGGGGCTACAACGTCAACGGGGTATCGGTCTGCTCCACGGTGCCGGCGGCGTTACGAGAGATCCGCCGCATGCTGGTACGGACGTTTGACGGGATCCCCGCGGTCGTGGTAGAGCCCGGCACCCGCACCGGAGTGCCGATCCTCATCGACAACCCCAAGGAAGCCGGCGCCGACCGCATCATGAACACCCTCGCCGCACACCACCTGTACGGGGGGCCGGCGATCGTTGTCGACTTCGGGACGTCCACGAATCTGGATGTCGTCTCCAGCCGGGGTGAGTTCCTCGGTGGCGCCCTCGCTCCCGGCATCGAGATCGCCCTTGACGCGCTTGCGTCGCGGGCCGCGCAGCTACGGAAGGTCGAGCTCACACCGCCGCGGTCAGTGATCGGGAAAAGTACGGTGGAGGCGCTGCAGTCAGGAATGATCTATGGTGTGGTCGGGCAGGTGGACGGCCTGGTACGGCGCATCATCAACGAGCTGGACACAGCGCCCGTGGTTATCGCGACCGGCGGGCTCGCCTCGTTGATCATTGCTGAAAGCGAGACGCTGGCGTATCACGAACCGCATCTCACCCTTATCGGGCTGCGCCTGGTCTTCGCCAAGAACACGTAGACGGGTTTTCGACCCTCAGGCCAGGACCCCGCCAGACCGCCAGCGCCTGCGGACCTCACCCGCTGGTACGGGCCTCCCACGTCTGCCGGGTGATGGCGTAGACGTTGTTGTCCCGCCATGGGCCGATGGCGGACGCCTCACCTTGGAAGGTCATCCCGAGCTTCCGGGCGATCGCGTTCATCCCGGCGTTGTCCCGGTTCGTGAAGGTGACGATCTCGCCCACGGCAAGGGTGGCGAACCCCCAGGCGATCGCGGCACGGCATGCTTCCATACCGAGTCCTTCCCCCCAGCGGTCCCGGCGGATCGACACGGCGACCTCGACCCCGGGCCATCCTGGACCGAAGTAGAGCCCGGCCCGACCGAGGAATTCGCCGGTGCCCTTATCCTCGATGGCCCACATGCCATGGCCGAGCAGCACCCACATACCGATCAGATGGCTGATCAGCCGCTCTGTAGCGTCCCGGTCGAAGGTGCCGTTGAGGTGGCGCATAGTCTCCTCGTCGGCGTTCATCGCCGCGTACGGGTCGATATCACCCGCCCGCCAGCAGCGCAGGATCAGCCGGTCGGTGACCACGGTGGGTACGACGATGACGGTCGGCTTGCCGAGCGGGCCGCTCACGCCGTCAGCTCCGCCCGTGGTGCGGCAGCGAGCCGGTCACGGAAGTCTCTGACCGCAGGTAGCGCGCGATGGTCGGCCAGCATGGTCAGCATCTCCCCGGCGCGGTGGGTCACGGTGTGGGTGGGATGGCCATCGACGACGTCCAGGACCTGGATACCGACCCGGGCAGCCTCTTCCGGCTCTGGGCGTTCCCGGGAGATCAACGCTGCGGACAGGGTGAGCAGAGCATGTCCCCACTCCTCCCGGTTCGCTCGCGGCCCGGCGGCTTCATGCGCGGCTACGGACTGCCGCGCCCATGGCTCCGCCTCCTGGCCGTGCCCGATCGACGCGAGAGTGCCGGCCGTGAACATGCCCGCAGCTGCCTCCCCGAGCGGGAGGTCCCCCAGCCGCTGCGGTCGATCAGCCAGGGAGCGGTGCATCAGCGCCAGTTCGGCCCGGGCCGCCGCCGCGTTGCCGAGGCGTCCGTGGGCGCGTGCCCGGTACGCTGCGTTCCGGGCACGAAGGTACGGCGGATCAGACGGGCACCCGTCGAAGACAGCCACGGCCGCCTCATACCGCTTCCGGTAGTAGGCGATCGACGAGTGCATCCCGGCAACCGACGCGAGCAACACCGTGTCCTGCGTCTGCTCGGCGTACTGTCCGGCGAGCACGGCGAGATGCCGAGCCATGGCGAAGTCACCGAAGTTGAACGCTAGCCGGGAAGCGAAGTAGGACAGCCTTCCGGCCGCCAGGCTCAACTGGCGATGTACGGCCAGGCTGCTCCGGCCCTTCAGCGCGGCGTCAACCTGAAGCCAGCGCCGTTCAACCTGGGGAAGAAGCACGGCGTGCGGGGTGACGGCGTAGACCGCGGCGATGCGGTCGATGTCGTCATCAATGTCCACGAGCGTCAGCGGATCAGGGTCGCCGCGCGCGATCTCCCGGGAGGTGTCCGCAGCAAGCGCGGACAGCATGGTGAACGCGCCTGCCCCCAACATCTGCCGCCGGTCCGTGGAACTCACCTCCTGCGGTTCGCCGATGCCGTGTCGCGCCCGGTAGATCCGCGCACGGAGCTGCACCAACTCTCCACCGGCACCCACCGCGGTGTCGATAGCCTCCACAACCACATCGGACGGCAGAAACCGGCCAGCTTCGGCCCGACTGATCCCAGCCCGGTCCAGGTTGGTACGCCGAGCGAGCTCGGCCAGACTGTGCATGCCCGCGGCAAGGCGTAACACGCGAATACGCCCCGCAAGATGCGCGACCGCAGCCTGATCGTCCACCCGTGCCCCTCCTGCCCAGCATGACGACACGTGCGTGAGGCATGCGTGAGGCGTGCGTCAACGGCGTCTCACGCGATCACAACTAGCCACCTGTCACGCACCGTCATGAAATGTACCGTGTCAGCACGATAACCAGCTGACCACCTAGCCGATACGCACATGGGGGATCATGAGCGACGGCAGACCGCCAACGTCTGCGGGCCTCACCCGTCGGTACGGGCCTCCCACGTCTGCCGGGTGATGGCGTAAACGACGCTCGGCCGACCGTGAAGGGACCAGTCGCCATCCAGGATCAATCCGATCTTTTCCATTACTCGGCGGCTCTGGATGTTGTCCGGGTGGCAGATCGAGATGACCCGCTCGACACCGACGTGGACGAACGCGAACTCGAGCGCCGCCATGCCAGCTTCGGGTGCCAGGCCCTGCCCCCACCGGTCACGCCGCACCGTCCAGGCCACCTCGACACCCGGCCAGCCCATCTCTTCATACAGCCCGGCGCGGCCGACGAACTCTCCGGACAGCCGATCTCGGATGATCCACATCCCGAAGCCGCGCAACGCCCAGTGGCCAAGCTGGAAAGCGGCATGGCGCCACACCGCCTCTTCGTCCATCGGCCCGCCGCCGGTATAGCGGCTCATATCCGGATCCTGAGTCATCCGCGAGTACGGGCCGATGTCCTCGGCCCGCCAGTCCCGTAGGACCAGCCGTTCGGTGAGCACCGTGGGGATCTGCCGGGTAGCAGACGGCGGTCCGAGGGTGAGGGTCACGGGGCGCTCCCGGCGGTCAGTACGAGATGGGAACGGGCGGACAGAGCGTCCTCTAAATCACGGACCGGAGCGAGCTCCCGATAGGGGTGTAACTGGGTCATGGTACGGCGCAGGTTCGCGGCCACGGTCGATGTCAAGCAGCCGTCCAGTAGCGCCACCACGGCCAAGGTGCGGACCGCCGCCTCTTCTGGTTCAGGACTCTCCCGCGTCAGCAGCGCCGCGGCTAGCGCAAGCAGTGCATGTCCCCGTTCCTCGAAGCCACCGTGGCCGGAGTCGTACAGCGCCACCGCGGCGCGGGCCATCGGTTCGGCTTCGTCGCCCGCACCCATGCGGGCGAGTACTCCGCCGGCGAACATGCCGGCCGCCGCTGGCCCGAACGAGGACATCCCGGGGCGCGCCGGTAAATCGACTACCGTCTGACGCATCCGGTACAGCGCATCCCGCGCGGACCGGGCATCGTCGGTCGCGGCCCGCGCGCGGGCTTCGTAGGCGGCAAGTCGTGCCGCGGTGTACGGGTGGGGGAATCGCTGGGCAGCCTCCGCCGCGACCCGGACGGCATCCTCGTACCGGCCGCCGTAGAACGCCATCGTGGACGCCATCCCGGCGACGGACGCGGCCAGCACTGGTTCCTCGGCATCCTCGGCATGGTTCTCGGCGAGGGTGAGGAACCGCCGTGACGTGATCGTATCCCCCATGTTGAACGCCAGCCGGCACAGCATGTAGGCGCAGAAGCCCGCGGCCACGGTGAGGCGCCGGTGCGCCCGCAAGCGGGTTGCATCCCGAAGCCTGCCCTCCGCCTGCCGCCAGGTGTCGAACACCTTCGGGGCGAGCGCGTCATGCGCCGTGGTGGTGAACACGGCCGCGTGCTGGTCGACCTTGTCCTCGATTTCGGCGACCGTCAGCGGGTCCGGGCCGGTGGCTGACCACTGCCGGTAGGCATCCGCCGCGAGGATGCCGGCCGCCGTCAGCTCGAAGACCTCCCGCCTGTCCGTGGAACTCACCTCCCCGCCGTCAGGTTCGCCGATTCCGTGCCGCGCCCGGTGGATCCGCGCGCGGAGCTGCACCAGCTCTCCACCGGCACCCACCGCGGTGTCGATGGCCTCCACGACCACATCGGACGGCAGAAACCGGCCAGCTTCGGCCCGACTGATCCCAGCCCGGTCCAGGTTGGTACGCCGAGCGAGCTCGGCCAGACTCTGCATGCCCGCGGCAAGGCGTAACACGCGAATACGCCCCGCAAGATGCGCAACCGCAGCCTGATCGTCCACCCGTACCCTCTCCTGCCCAGCGTAACGACACGTGCGTGAGGCGTGCGTGACGGATGCGTCAACAGCGTCTCACGCGATCACAGCTAGCCACCTGTCGCGCAGCGTCATGAAATGTGTCGCGTCAGCACGATAACCAGCCGACCACCCAGCCGATACGCACATGGGAGATGTCGTGGTACCACCAAAGACCTACACCCGCCGGCCGGTCGCGTCCGCCCGGCTCCACCGGCAGTCCGATGAGCCCCGGTTCCCGCGGCTCGACCAGTCCGTCCCCTGTGTGATCGTCGAGCTTGGCCCGGACGGGCGCCCGGACAGTGCGTTACTGATCTTTCCGACGGCACGTGCGGCCGAGGCACACGCCCAGGCGTACCGGCTCGCCGACTACCGAGTAGTTCCGGCCGTGTTCGCGCGCCTTCGTCCGCCCCGGCTGGAGGCATGAAGAGCAGGCACGCGGACCATTCAGCGGAAGACGAATCGGGACAGTGCGGGTGAACGGGCAGGAGGATACGCGCGGTGCGCGCGTTCTCATAAGTAAGATCACCAAAAGTGTTGACCTGCGCGTAAGCGTCGGGGTCGATACGGACGAGCTGATCAGGGTGCTGGAGACCTACGTGCCGGGTGGCGCACGGCTGCGGCTGGCCATGCGGGACGGGCAGGAGCTCGTTTTCAGATTTGAGCGGATTTGAGCGCTACATCCGATCATTCACGTTGATCGACTACAGGCCTTGACCCGCTTGAGCAGCCAGGTTCGTCGGGTGCAGCCTCGGCGGCACGACGCGCCGCCCGTAGAGGTGGCTTCCATGCCAAGGCCAACCCACCGTGGTCAGGCCACGGTCCAGGACGCTCACAGCGCCGAACAGGCAGACGCCGGTGCCAGGGGCCAGCCGGGCAGGTTCCGCACGACCATCCAGACAAGCGCGCCAGCGGCCAGCCCGTGCGCAAGCGCTCTGGGAACAGGTGCCTGCTCACCCAGCCAGGCCGCCCGTGCCCGCCGCCAGCCCAGGTGGACCAGAACAGGGCTACAGAGCAGCACGAAGAGATTGTCGTGAACCGCGGCCCGCAACCGACCGTGCAACAGATCGTGAACCAGCCGAAGCCCGCCGCACGCCGGGCAGTCAAGCCCGGTGACAAACTTCGCCGGGCACACCGGCATGACCGCGGCCGCATCGTGCGGGTCGACGACGGCAAGGTAACCCACGCCCAGCGCGCCCGCGGCCGCGCCAAGCAGCAGGCGGGTACGGCTCGTTCCCACGACCGAGCGGCCCTGATCAATCACGAAGTGGCCGGCCCTGTACATCGCGAACATTGCCGGTGAGCATCAGGACCCCGTCGATCAACGCCCAGACCCCGAAACCACCGCAGGTGAACAACTGGGCGAGTGCGATGGCGGTGTCGCCCAGGTACCAGCGTCCGGCCCCGAACACACCCAGGAAAATCTGCAGCAGGCCGGCGACGAGCTTCTGTTTATCCGAGTACGGTTCGCCGGTGACCGGATCACGTCCGAATGGGGCTGATACATCGTATTGTCTCTGGGCATAACCTGGCGGGGCGGGATATGCCGGGCTGGCCGGGTAGTACCCCGGGCTCGGCGGATAGCCAGGACCCGCCTGATAGCCGGGTACGCCCTGCTGCCCTGCGCCGGCCTGATAGCCAGCGCTCTGTTGCTGCCCCGGGCTCTGGTACCCGGGATTTGGCTGGCCGGGGCTCTGGTACCCGGGATTTGGCTGGCCGGGGCTCTGGTACCCGGGATTTGGCTGCCCCGGGCTCTGGTACCCGGGATTTGGCTGCCCCGGGCTCTGGTACCCGGGATTTGGCTGCCCCGGGCTCTGGTACCCGGGATTTGGCTGGCCGGGACTTGGCGGATACGCGGGAACGGCCTGATATGCGGCGTTCGACGGGCGCACCGCGGGCGCGGCCGGCGGCGGCTGCACAACCCATGGCGACGAAGGCTGGACGGCGGGCTGCGGACCCGGCGGGCGGGGGATAGGCGCCGGTATCTGCCGACTGGGCTGAACCAGAAGGTCAGCGGCATCACGGACGTCGTCGGCGAGGCGTAGTCCGATTCCGGCACGGGCGGTCCAGCGAGGGCCGTAACCGCGGGCCGCGGCAGCAGCAAGATCAAGAGCGAAGGCGTGTGCGGAGGGCTGGCGAGCGGCCGGATCCTTGGCCAGCGCCCGCAGAACAGCCTCGGCCACCGGAGCGGGCACACCCACTAACGGTGGTGGCGGAGAGTAAAGGTGATGATAACCCAGGGCATGCGACGACAGAGCCGGATCGAACAGCGGTGTCCCGACGAGCAGCTCGTACAGGAGCACCCCGAGGGCATACAGGTCGGTGGGCGGCCCCAGCCGACCGCCGACGAGCTGTTCGGGCGCCATGTACTTCGGGGTCCCGATGAGCATGCTCGCGGTGGCCGCCGACCCGTCGAAAATCTTCGCGATCCCGAAGTCGGTGACCTTGAGCAGGCCTCCGGTGTCGAACAAAATGTTGTCGGGCTTGATGTCGCGGTGCAGTACCCCCTGGGCATGCGCGCAGGTCAGCGCCGCGGCCACCGCCAGACCGACCGCGCAGGCACCCTCCGGTGGGATGCCCGCCCGCCGACGGGTCAGCGTCCCCCCACCCAGCAGCTCCATGACGATCAGATGCAGCTCGTCGGCCTCGACGTAATCGTAGACCCGCACGACATGCGGATGATCCATCGCGGCGAGGATCCGTGCCTCGGCTTTGAAACCGCCTGGCGCGTTCTCCTGCGCCGGGGACAGCACCTTGATCGCAACATTGCGATCAAGGTCGCGGTGCCGGCCCGCTAACACCAGCCCGAAGGCGCCCGCGCCCAGCTTGGCGCCCAACTCGTAGCTGGGGAGCGCCTCGGCCACCTGCGCCTCGTTGATGATCACGAGGTGGACGCCGCCACATGCCGACACCCGCTGAACAGCATCACAAAATCACCCATACATCCCTCAACGCGATGGGGTAATCCTAACCCCGCCCGATCCCGCAGACGGAACCGGAACGCCAGCGCGCCGGACAGGGCGGTCCGCGCCGGACAGGGTGCTCATGGACGCACCGGCGCCCGCGGGTCAGCAGCCCGGCGGGGCTGCCACCTCGACCGGACAACCCGACTT